>CAZJHC010000392.1:0-2702 GCA_964545645.1 uncultured Saprospiraceae bacterium | reverse complement strand
TCACCTTGCTCTATTGTTGCCCCATACCAGTCAAGTATGTTTGAATCTGTTCCTACAATGCGGTACCCTCTATAACTATCCCCAATGGATAGTGGCATAGCTTGCTTAATAAGTGGATGTTTGGGGTTTAAAAATGGTTTGACCTCCCCCAATGAAATATTTCCTGTAGGAGCATCAATATGATACATGGAGCTAAGAATTAGCTGCAGGGGGCTTCCTTTGGCTCCGATAACCAAATCTACCTCCGCTAAGTTTTTCTCAAAGTTCTCTTGTATCTGCTTATCCATTAACAAGATAAAAGATATCAGGCCTACTCCCAAGGTAAAAAGGAGAACACTTAATGTCATCTTGAGTGGTCTGTGGGTAAGGCTCTTCCATCCTAATGACAACAAATTCATAGCTCGATTTTATTAGTAAAACGATCTTTTAATCTGTTATCATGAGTAACTATGATTAGTGTGGCATCCTCTTTAGTGGCTTGATCTACCAAGAGATTCACCACTCCCTCAGCATTGTGATCATCTAAGGCAGATGTAGGCTCATCTGCCAAAATCAGTATGGGTTTGTTTACCAGTGCTCTAGCTATAGCCACTCTTTGTTGCTCTCCTTGACTCAGCTCATATGTCTTTTTGTCAATCTTCGCACTGATATTGAGCCTTTCTAATAGCTCTTTAATTTTATCTATATCCTTTGGTAGTCCTGATAATGACTGTGCTAGCAATAGATTCTCTTTGACCGAAAGGGCTCGCACAAAATGCGATGTCTGGAAAACCAATCCTATATGTTTGCCTCTGAATGAGTCTCTGGCAGACTGAGACATGGTCCTCAGATTACTATCACCTATGATGATGTCCCCTGACTGTACAGTTCGAAGCCCTGATAGCAATTGCAAAAAGGTCGTTTTGCCAGTTCCAGATCCACCTAGTAAAAGGGTCTGATCTCCTTGATTGCAAGATATATCTGGAAATACTATTATATCCGAGTCGTATTGATATGTAAGTTTAGAAACCTCAAGCATCTGAAAGCCAAGTTAAACACATCTCAACGAGGAACTCAACATATAACAGGCTTTCTGTGTAACAGTCTATAATTTAACACATGAGCTATTGCAACAAGTACTCCACCTATAGCCATGGCTATATGGGACCCCATTGACAAACCTGTAATCAAAGTCATCAACCCTACCCCAAAAAACCAATAAGGCGTATTGTTTCTATGGCTTTTGATCCCACTATGAACTGAATAAAAGGCCATCGCAAAGCTGCCCAAGACAATGAGCACTTCTGTCACATCGTGCATCGCCGAAGTAAAGTACCCGTCGATCAGTCCGAGTGAAATAATAATAGGTAGTAAAAGACAGTGCAAAGCACAAACCCCAGAGGTCAAGATGCCCACTATATCTATATGTCTTTTAAGTTTATCCATATTATTAAAACAACGCTGCGAATATATGGATTAAACCTGTTGAGATGCAATATTGTTGCAACTGATCGAAAAATTAATATCGTACTTTATAGGAAGTCTTGCCCATCACAGGCTGACCAGTAGCATCCTGACCCAAGACTATCACTTCATAATCCGAGATATCATCTCCATGATTAAAAGAAATCGTACCATCACTAGTATTCACAGTAGGATTATAATACACCGTAGATCTGAATATTGGTTCGCTTTGAGACACCAGGTCATTAGTTATCTCATAATTACTTACCGCAGGAAGATATCCATGCACGGTCACTATATCCTCTTCTTCGTTTTCGTCTAATAAGAAATTAGGATACGATGTAGTCACTATCGCATAGGCACTTCCCCCAAAAGTCCCAAAGTCTTCTTGAATATCTTCTACCTTGTAGTATAAGTCTACAGTTAAAATGTTATCGAGTGGTAATCGTCCAATTTTGTCCGCATCCTGTGTGATCTTATCGTCAATAATAAATATTGGGTCTTGCCCAAAGTAGCTACTTTCTGATCTGACCTTATTTCTATTATTCTTCGGGTTGTACATTCTTGCTCTCAGGGTATCATCTTCATCAAGGGTAAAACTCAATTCAGAAGCAAGGATTTCATTAAAGAATGCAGCTACGTTTTCAAAAGACTGATAATCGCTGATGGTAAAGCGTCTATTGGGGTTCAATTTTCTACTCTTAACTTTAGGCTCTGGAGTATCCATTAAACTTTCAATCTTTCCAAACTGCTGATATATCTTTTTACGAGCTCTGCTACTCTCCATGTACTTAATGATCGTTGAGTCGAGAGTTATTCCTTGTGTAGAAAGAGTTCCTGTATTATCTTTCAACTCAACACTCAAGGCATCAGCCTCATTAAATAAATACGGGTTTACATGAAGACTCTTTTTGCCAGTGAAATCACTGAAGTCTAGCTCAAAAAAGCCTGTCTTGGAGGACTTTGAATAAAGCATCTCTTTAGCCTTGGCTTCATACAATCCAAGCACATTAATTTTTAAAGGTTCCCCCGATTCAGTCCTGATAGAACCTGTGAGATAGGGTGTTGACGACATGTTGGCTGGATCTACAGATGAAATAAGGGATGATTGTCGAAATGCCATTCCATCATTCACCAATTTTTGATCTACCACAGCGATACTAATATTGCTAATTCCCGCTCCTTGGATATTAATACCAACTTTTTCTCTAGGATTATAGGCAGATTTGATTGTATTTACGGATATACTCTCTTGGATG
>CAZJHC010000391.1:0-2751 GCA_964545645.1 uncultured Saprospiraceae bacterium | reverse complement strand
CTTTCTATATAGACTGTATTCCAGTGCTTTTTGCTCATGTGGTAACCGGGTATGATATCTTCATACTCTTCTCGTAGATCTATAGCTCTATCAGGATCACATTTGAGATTTATCGCTGGATCCTCCCACTCAAGACCGATGAGAGCAAACATCTTACCCATCACTTTGAATACAAGAGTCTGCTCATCAAAAGGAAATTCTTCAGTGGTGCCTTTTTTGTTGATACAATAAAATCTTATGTCTTCAATATTCATAGTCAAAATATAACACTATCAATTGAAGACTTATATCAATCGCAACCTAAAACATCATAAAAATCCGGCACCTAAACCTTGCGGATTACCCTCAATACTAAAAATTGAAGTCCTCCTTAATACTCGTTTACTGCAAGGGTAGTTATTAAGATTTTCTTTTGCGCTCGTGCTCTTTTAAGAAGATCTTTCGTAGACGAATGGATTTCGGTGTCACTTCTACATATTCATCCTCTTCAATATACTCCATGCATTCTTCAAGAGAAAACTTTACCGGAGGAGCGATTTTCACCTTATCATCAGCGCCAGAAGATCTCATGTTTGACAGCTTTTTTGATTTGGTGAGGTTGACGACTAGGTCATTTTCACGAGAGTGCTCTCCTACTATTTGCCCTTCATAGACTTCTATGCCAGGCTCAATAAAGAATTTACCTCTGTCTTGCAATTTGTCTATGGCATAGGCAAAAGTATTGCCTTGTTCCATGGCAATCATTGCACCTTTATTACGAGAGGGCACGTCCCCTTTCCACGGTTCAAAAGCATGAAATCTATGAGCGACAATAGCCTCTCCTGCCGACAGATTCATCAGTACTGTTGTCAACCCGATAAGTCCTCTCGAAGGAATTGTAAACTCCAGATGCGTTAGATCTCCCTTAGGTTCCATGACCTTAAGCTCTCCTTTTCTTTGTGTGACTGCTTCAATCACTTTGCCAGCCACAGTTTGAGGTAAGTCAATAGTTAGATCTTCCACTGGCTCATGTTTGACACCATCTATATCCTTGATGATTACACGGGGCTTGCCAACTTGAAGTTCATATCCCTCTCGTCTCATCGTCTCGATCAATACTGAAAGGTGCATGATGCCCCTGCCGAAGACATTGAAGACATCAGGAGATTCGCTGGTCTCTACTCTGAGAGCCAGGTTTCTTTCAATTTCTTTATCAAGTCGTTCTCTGATATGTCTTGAAGTGACAAAATCACCTTCTTTTCCAAAAAACGGAGAATTGTTGATAGTAAAAACCATGCTCATGGTCGGTTCATCAATAGGAATTGCTGGAAGTCCATCAGGTTGATCCATCGGGCAGATAGTATCTCCAATTTCAAAATCATCGATGCCAGTTACAGCACAAAGGTCTCCATTTTCTACATGATCAGCTTTTACTTTGCCCAATCCTTTAAATACAAAGAGCTCCTTGGCACGCACTCTTTTAACTGCCCCCCCTCTCTTAACCAAAGACAATGGGCTGTTTTGCTTAAAACTACCTCTGTGGACTCTCCCTATGGCAATACGACCAACATAAGAAGAAAAATCTATGGTAGTAATCTGCATCTGCAGATGACCAGGTAGATCCTGAGGAGCTTCTATATGCTCCAAAATCATATCTAATAGATAGCTGATGTCTTCAGCTGGTTCCTGCCATCCTTCTCCCATCCAATTCATCTTGGCAGAACCAAATACAGTATGAAAGTCCAACTGCTCCTCATTAGCATCCAGATTGAACATTAGATCAAATACCGCTTCTTGCACCTCATCGGGGCGACAATTTTCTTTGTCTACCTTATTAACAACCACGATAGGCTTCAGTCCAAGTTCTAAGGCTTTCTGAGTGACATATCGTGTCTGTGGCATAGGTCCTTCAAATGCATCTACTAATAAGAGTACACCATCAGCCATGTTAAGAACTCGCTCAACCTCACCACCAAAATCTGCGTGACCTGGGGTATCAATAAGGTTGATTTTGTGACCTTTATAATTAACGCTAATGTTCTTGGCAAAGATGGTTATCCCACGTTCTCTTTCGAGATCATTATTATCAAGGATTAAGTCTCCGTCAGGTATTTTCGCTTCACCTTGCTCACAGAAATGAATAATCTTATCAACCAAGGTAGTCTTACCATGATCGACGTGGGCTATGATAGCAACATTTCTAATTTTCTTCATAAGTCTTCGTAAAAAGTGCGCAAAGGTAGGTTAATTCATTACATCAAATGATAATATTAACTCAATGCCAAAAAACTATGAGTATTGGGACCAGTATCTTATCTATTTGTACAGAATCACGTGATACTTAAAAATCAGATTTGGACAGTATAGAACCTATTCATACATTGATACAATAAGGATATATCAATCAAACAAATGGAGGATAACAAGATCATAGCGAACAAAGAATTGAATATCTGGGAAGCACTGATCCCAGTTGTAATCTTAGTAATCATGCTGGCATATAATGTATATGTCTATGGCGACGATGCCTTAAGTGGATCTAATCAATTCATACTCTTATTAGGAGGAGCGGTAGCGGCTATTGTTGGCTTCCTCAACAAGGTTTCTTATAAATCAATGATAGATGAAATCGCAGAGAACTTTAAGTCAACAACAGGAGCTATTATGATTCTACTCTTTGTGGGGGCTCTAGCTGGTACGTGGTTGATATCAGGTATTATCCCAGCGATGATATATTACGGTTTACAGATCCTAAATCCCTCCATATTTCTC
>CAZJHC010000390.1:0-2756 GCA_964545645.1 uncultured Saprospiraceae bacterium | reverse complement strand
ACTTTAGCTCCAGTCGATAGGCTTATCTGCCCCACTTTTTTATCGACGGTGACTCCTGGGTAGTTGCTAATCTTTTGATTGAGGCCCGTTAGAGCATTAAATAAGCTCGACTTGCCACTATTAGGATTGCCTATAAGGGCTATGTTAAAGGTACCATTATTGCTCATGCAGCTATTCTATGATGATAGTCTTAGCTTCTGACTTTCTTATTGCTATCAATGTTTTTCCCAGCTTGAGGCAGTAAGCGCCTCCAAACGGGGATTTACTCACCATGCTGATCTTAGTTTCAGGTATAATCCCAACGGTTAACAGCTTGCAAGCCATACCGTCATCTGCAAAGCTTTTAACAATTCCCGACTCTCCAATATTTAGATCCAAAGCGCATTTAGTCATAATAGCCTCTACCACTTCTATTAAAAGTCGCAAAATGATAAAATAATATGTCACAGCCTAAAGACATTTTGTGATAAAAGTTCACAAAATTGGGTAATTGACCATTCCTACCCTCAAGTATCATAATTTTATCACCGAAAGAACCCATATGAAGAAGATAGCACTGATAGCACACGATGGCAAAAAGGCAGAGCTTGTCTCGTTTGTCTTACAAAACAGGCAAATACTTGCCGAAGCTCAACTTTTCGCTACAGGCACTACTGGCAAGCATATAGAGGACGCTGGATTCATAGTTACTAGATTGTTATCTGGGCCCCTTGGTGGAGATGCTCAGATAGCTACGATGGTCGCCGAAAAAAAAATGGACCTTGTGATATTCTTCAGAGATCCTCTGGACAAGCATCCTCATGAACCTGATGTTCAGATGCTCATGAGGTTGTGCGATGTACACAATATACCCCTTGCAACCAATCCTGCCAGCGCAGCGTTATTTTTAAAAGGTATAATCGCTTAATTCTTGACGACCGAAGATTATAAAGCTATCGCAGCAAGTATCCCCAGGTCTCCTGGAGTATACAAATACTATGACTCCAAGGACACAATCATCTATGTCGGCAAGGCAAAGAATCTAAAAAATCGTGTAGGCTCATACTTTGGCAACAAGAAACATCAAGCGTATAAAACCAGGGTGATGGTTAAGAATGCGGCGTATCTCGATTTTACAATAGTTGAGACAGAGTCTGATGCGCTCTTACTAGAAAACACCTTGATCAAAAAGCTTCAACCAAGGTATAATGTAATGCTCAAGGACGGTAAGTCATATACTTATCTATGCATTAAAAAAGAGCGTTTCCCTCGAATATTCTTTACACGGAACGTGATTAGAGATGGGTCTCAGTATTTTGGGCCCTACACCTCCAAGCACAAGATGAACCAGATATTTGAGTTGATCAAAACGCTATTCCCCATCAGGACTTGCAAATACAATCTATCACAAGAAAATATAGCTAAAGGCAAATTCAAAGTTTGTCTGGAGTATCACTTAGGTAATTGTCTTGGGCCCTGCGAAGGTCTCCAAACAGAGGAGGATTACTTGAAGAATATTAGTCAAGTTAAAAACATACTTAATGGAAAGTTTAAGCCCGTCAAAGACTATATCAAGACTGAGATGAGTAGATATGCCGAGATACTCGATTTTGAGAAGGCGGCCACTATGAAAGAAAAATTAACCCTATTTCAAGAGTATCAATCCAAATCCACAGTAGTTAGCCAAACGATCAATGATGTGGATGTCTTCGCCATAAGTGGTAATGATGAGTGGGCTTATATCAACTATATGAAAGTCATCAATGGAGCGGTCATCAATACCGACACCATCGAGCTTAAGATGAATTTGGATACAGATCACAATAAAATATTAGCCTATGCCATCCCCGAAATCCGCAAAAAATATAACAGTATCTCTAAGGAACTGATACTAGCCAATAAAATCACTCTGGCCGAGAAGGATCTCACACAAACCATCCCTCAACGAGGAGATAAAAGAAAGTTGCTGGAGTTATCTCAGAAAAATGTCACCTACTTCTTACTTCAAAAGAAAAAAGAGAAACTGGCACATGTAAAGAAGCAAACGCCGGCCGAGAGAATCCTTAGAACACTGCAATCAGATCTATCTATGGACGTCCTACCATTACACATAGAGTGTTTTGACAATAGTAATATCCAAGGGACTAATCCTACTGCTAGCTGTGTGGTGTTTAAAAATGCGAAACCCTCCAAAAAAGACTATCGCAAGTTCAAGGTTAAGACCGTGATAGGACCAGATGATTTTGCGTCGATGGTGGAGATAGTATATAGGCGATATAAAAGACTACTCGATGAAGATCAACCGCTACCTCAATTGGTCATCATAGATGGCGGGAAAGGTCAACTCAGCTCAGCGATGCAAAGCATAGATAAGCTTCAACTGAGAAATAAAATAACCGTTATAGGAATTGCCAAAAAATTAGAAGAAATCTACTTTCCAGAAGATCCCATACCCATATACATCAATAAAAAATCCGAATCGCTCAAGCTGATCCAGCAAGCTCGAAATGAGGCACACCGATTTGCCATCAATTATCATAGAGATAGAAGATCAATGAATTTTACCAATAGCGCCTTGCTTGATATAGAAGGAATCGGCAAGAAAACTACGGATAGCCTCCTTCAACACTTTAAGTCTGTCAAGAGAATCAGAGAAGCCCCTATCGAAGATATAGCCGCTGTAGTAGGCAATCAGAAAGCACAATTAGTCAAAGATTCTCTCGCCAAACAAAACGATCATAGCTAATAATCCGTTAATATCATATGCCCAATTATAT
>CAZJHC010000389.1:0-2791 GCA_964545645.1 uncultured Saprospiraceae bacterium | reverse complement strand
GGACTCAGTTGCTAGCCGCTGTATTTTTCTAATTTTAATGTTGCTCCATCCCAGACGCCATACGAGAAGTGGGTCATCCAATCTCCAAGATTACAATAGATGGTACTCCCGTCAGAGAGGGTTTTTAATTGAGGACTATGCATGTGTCCACATATAAAGAAGTCAATGTTTTGTGAGACTTGTTCTGCATGATTTAATAAGATGGATTGTTCTTTAGAGTCTTTTGAGTGGGCATGCGTATCTCTACTTCTCTTACTCATTAGCTTCATAAGGGCTAATCCCCAAGTCGGATGAATGATAGAATAAAGCCACTGAGAGAAAGGATTGCGGAGTATAGCTTTTATAAACTTGTATGACTGATCACCTTTGCCCAGGCCATCTCCATGCGTGATATAAAATCGTTGGCCATCCATCTCATGAACAACTTCATTGTCATAAATGGTTATATCTAACTCTTGGTTGAAGTAATTAAAGACCCACATGTCATGATTGCCTTTAAAAAAGTAAATCTTGACCCCAGCATCTGACAACTCGGCAAGCTTACCAAAAAACCTCATGTACCCTTTAGGAACAACTTTCTTATACTCAAACCAATGATCAAAAACGTCTCCCACGAGGTAAAGAGCACATGCATCAGACTTGATTGACTCTAGCCATTTGACGATGATCTTCTCTCTATCCTTCGAACTGATATCGAGATCAAGACCTAGATGAAAGTCAGAGGCGAAATATGTCTTAGTCTTAGTCATATCTTAATCGAGCACAAAATAATAGAATAGTAGTCAGAAGGTCCTCATTTTCAACCAAATATGATTTTTGAGGGCTTTTACGTGTGCAATTGATCAAATCGTCTTCTCTGGAATTTCTTTCAGCGTAGTTGCTGATTTTAGGTCAAACTTTGTACCTTCTTCTCGAATAATATCAAAACTGGAAAACGTGAATAAACTATTTGATTTTAGCCACTTTAAAGGAGATCTTTTTGGTGGTATGACTGCAGGTATTGTTGCTTTGCCACTTGCCTTAGCATTTGGTGTGAGCTCAGGATTGGGGCCAAGCGCAGGGCTTTATGGCGCCATCTTTATTAGCTTTTTTGCTGCTCTATTTGGAGGTACTAATACTCAGATATCAGGCCCAACGGCACCGATGACTGCGGTTAGTATGGTCATTATTGCAGGTATTGTCGCTGCAAGTGACGGCGATGTGCAAAAAGCATTGCCCGCTATCTTGACTATTTTCTTGCTTGCTGGATTGCTACAGATAGGCTTAGGTGTGATAGGTCTAGGAAAGTATATAAGATATATCCCATATCCTGTAGTATCAGGATTTATGACTGCCATCGGGGTCATCATAATTGTAACACAGATCCTTCCTTCTGTAGGATATTATCCAAAAGAAGATACTGAGTTCATTACCGCTTTTAAACCGACAGCTGAAGAGCTTATTCTTGAGAATATCCTACGAGATGAAGCTGGTGAAGGTATATTGGTTTTAGAAGATTTTGAAGAGACTATAGATAGGGCGCAGCATATTACGCCTGCTCAAATAATGAAAGAATCTCAGACCTTGGCTGCTAAGGACGCATCAGGTGTTATTGGATCACTTAAAGTTTTACCGAGGGCACTTTCCAATATCAATTGGCTTGAATTACTACTGGCGCTCGGGACAATCTTGATTATCTATGGATTTAAGAGGATAACGACAGCTGTACCTAGTACGCTTGTCGCCTTATTGATAATGTCAGGTTTAGCAGTCCTCTTTAAATGGGATTATCGAGCTATAGAGCAAATACCAAGTGGACTACCTGTACCTAATCTGAACATTTTTACTGAATTTCAAATTAGTACAATTGCGCCATTCATCTTTACTGCTTTAACACTAGCTTTCTTAGGAGCAATTGACTCCTTGTTGACATCAGTTGTAGCTGACAACATGACCAAAACAAAGCATAAGCCTAATAAAGAACTCATCGGTCAAGGTATCGGCAATAGTATAGCTGCAGTTTTTGGAGGTATCCCAGGTGCGGGTGCAACCATTAGAACTGTCGTAAATATTAATGCAGGAGGAAAAACTCGATTATCTGGTATGATCGCTGGCGTATTATTATTCTTAATCATGCTATTGTTAGCACCGGTGGCTTCCAAGATTCCAGCTGCAGTATTGGCGGGGATATTGATTACAGTTGGCATCAGTGTAATGGACTTTAAGGGATTAAAGGCTATACCAAATATGCCGAGAGCTGAAGTGGTCATCATGCTGATCGTACTTGTTCTTTCATCAGTTTGGAATCTCGTTTATGCTGTAGGTATCGGTCTTGTGATCGCGTCTTTGATGTTTATGAAGAAGATTGGAGATATGACAGCTGAAAGCTCTTCTATTATGCCTTTGGATGAAGAATCATGGGGAGATGAGTCCAATTTTCCAGAAAAATTGAGAGAAGAAGTTTTTATAAAACATATAATGGGTCCATTATTTTTTGGTTCGACAAGTGATGTTCAATCCTTGTTCAATCAGATCCCCGATACGGCTTCAACAATTATAATTAGGATGGATCGTGTTCCCTATATAGATCAATCAGGTCTCTACACCCTAGAAGATATACTAGTAGACCTTGCCAAAGAAGGCAAAAAAGTCTTGCTTGTTCGGCTCAACGAGCAACCGAGATATATGCTTGAACGGATTGACATCATCCCGGACTTGATTTCAGAGGATGATATCTATAAAACATTTGATGATTGCTTGGTATGGGTCAATGCCAACGTTGAGGATGTGTATTCAAGTAACTAATAAAACT
>CAZJHC010000388.1:0-2818 GCA_964545645.1 uncultured Saprospiraceae bacterium | reverse complement strand
GGAGCTTATGATAACCACAAAGAATCTGGTACATATCTATGTCGCCAATGTGATGCCCCTCTATATCATTCTCAAGATAAATTTTCGTCCGGATGTGGATGGCCCAGCTTTGACGATGAGATCGAGGGTGCAGTAAAAAGAATCCCTGACGCTGATGGTAGACGTACTGAAATTGTATGCACTCGATGTGATGGTCATCTGGGGCACGTCTTTATAGGCGAGCGATTTACTGCCAAAAATACTAGGCACTGCGTAAATAGTATCTCATTAAAATTCTCCTCATCAAAGGAGAACGAATGAGTGTTCTTTAGAAATTACAGGCTTAGCCTCAAGCTATACGCACATAAATGCGCTTACCTTCAAAGTAGGAAAGAGTGTTGTTGCTATTCTCCCTTTTGAAAATCCTCCCAAGACATTTCCTTATACTTCTCGTCATTGGCGAAAGTTAATTCCTCTATGAGTTGTGGTACCTTCTTGTAACCTGGAGAGATCATAATACGAGCATAAGTCTCATCAAGGGTAACAAATGCTGGATATCCTAAACGCCCATCGAGTAGAGCATACGCTAAGAGATGTACACCCTTTTTCTTCCCTTCCTCGACGTAGTAGGTAAACTCTCTATCATTAAACATGACAGTCTCTTTCTGCTCCGCATTAAACTTTACTGGATAAAAGTTTTCATTGAGGTATTGTATAACCTCTGGATCCTGAAATGTCGTCGCATCCATTCTCTTACACCAACCGCACCAGTTGGTATATAAGTCTACAAATACTTTCTTAGGATTGGTGGCTGCCATTTCTTGTGCTTCTTCCCAAGTATACCATTTGATGGATTCTGCGTTATCTGCAGTGTCTTGTGCAGTAGATAATTGAGTAGCACCTAATAAAAATGTAAAAAGAAGAAAGCGAAATAATATCATGTTGCTTGTTATGTGGCCTTATTGATCACTTGATCAACAGACCTATTTAAACCTAAAGTTATAACGTATAGACAAGCAAGTAAAGGCCTTTGGTTCACTTAATGCTATTTTTTTGTTTTATTTAAGACATTGCTCATCCAAAAAGAGCTCAAAAATGGCCAAAACGGAAGTGTCCAGAAGATCTTAATCTCCTCCCACAGAGATGTGTGCTCACTCAAAAACTTAAAAACCTCTTGCGGCGTATTATGCTGAAACATCAACGAAAAAATTTGCTTGGCACCTTTTTTACCTCGGATGACGACATCTAGCAACGTCCGATCATACCATCTAAACCGACCGGTGCGCCTCAAATTTATGGCCTTAGCGCTACTTAAGAGATGGATGATACGATCAGCCTCCTCTTGGATTCTGATAAAAGCATATCCCGACGAAGGCTTAACAGAGTCATTGAGTGTGCCTATGGGGATGACTGAACTAGATTGTAGCGTACTAAATCGACTGGTAGTCATGGGTATAGCACCATGCTCGGTTTCAATGATTTTATAACTATTCAGATTGAGATAATCTGATAAATAGCTTCTTATTATTGGATCATATTGTTCGTTATCCCATTGTTCCTTTGAGAAAATAGTCGCCTCAATCAGTGCTTTGTTTTTAGAGTAGGGTAGGACGTAGACGAACCTTGTCTCTCCTTGCTGATCAATCCTGAAATCCATGAATGTCGCTGTCCGATCGTCAAAAATTTCCTCCTCTGTTTCTATGACCCAACCCTTAAAATGTTGCCATATGAAATGAAAATCTTGGGCTGGAAACTGTTCTACTATACTGGTAAAGGCCCTCTTGCATCGGTAGGTTCGTTGGACAGTCAATACCTTAGCCGTACCATCTGCTTCTGGCGTGATACTGCTTACGGCTTCATATCTGATATCTATATGAGCGCATGATTCAATAGCGTCAAGAGTATATCGATAAAAGTCTATTCCTCTGATAGATTGATAGGAGTACGGCATTATGTCTACTCGATCGAGTTTGTGATCCCCATAGAAATTGATGTGATCCCATCGATGGTGGACAATTTCATCAAATCGATGTGGCTTATCGATCCAGAAACTCCAAGTTCGGTCATTCTCGGTTTTAGGAGCCTTATCAAGGATGAGGATTTTCTTATCCGCAAAAGCGGCGTCCGTAAGCCTGTGAGCCAAGCTCAGACCAGCACACCCCGCCCCACATATGATATAGTCGTAGTCGATAGGGAGATCGTCGTGTGATGGAGAATTATTCAGTGCGTAACGGATTAGCAAGTAATATAAAAGCAGTTATTTGCATTGTGACTTATCAGGAGACTATTTCTTTTCTTTTTAGCCAGCTACCGGTCTATCAGCGTGATGGAGAGCAGGCTATCAAAAAAGACTTGACCAATATCATTGACCTATGCTCTGCACTGGGCAACCCTCATAAGGCATGGCCGAGTATTCATATAGCGGGAACGAATGGCAAGGGCACTGTCACCCACATGATAGCTGCATCTTTACAGGCGCAGGGATATCGGATCGGAATATACAGCTCGCCACACTATATTGATTTTAGAGAACGAATTAAGATTAATGGAGCGTGGATATCTGAGGAGGATGTCGTTTCATTTGTTGAGCGTATTCGGCCGCATATAGAGCAGATAAAACCCAGTTTCTTTGAGATTACGGTGGCCATGGCTTTTGACTATTTTGCCCGAGAGGATATTGACTATGGGGTTATCGAGACTGGATTAGGGGGGCGATTGGATTCTACCAATATCATCAAGCCGCTCCTCTCTGTTATCACTAATATCAGCCTGGATCATATGAATATGCTCGGTGATAGCATTTATGAGATAGCACATGAGAAAGCAGGAATCATCAAGC
>CAZJHC010000387.1:0-3003 GCA_964545645.1 uncultured Saprospiraceae bacterium | reverse complement strand
GTTCTATGAAATGACCAAATCCATGGCGGCTAATCAAGGACTTTACAATGGATTTTTAGTTGCAGGCTTAGTCTGGGGCTTCTTTATCACTGAGCAGCCGTGGAACACCTATATATGGATATTTTTCTTGTCTTGCGTGTTAGTTGCTGGCATCGTTGGAGGACTGACCGTCCATAAAAAGATTTTCTTTGTACAAGGATTACCGGCATTAGTTGCCCTAATATTGGTACATCTCTAATCATGAGCAGAGTCCTTCACATAGCTATATTGTTGACTATTTGGACCAGCTATGCCTTTGGACAAGAATCTGATGATATAGAGTTTGAATATGTCATTGATGATTACAATGAGCCACCAGTCCCCTCAATTAATTATCTCACAGAAACGGCAGTAGGCCTAAGAAAGGGGGAGGTATACTATCAAAACATATTACTCTTTGGACAAAAATTTGGATTTGGCTTGACAGACCACTTTAGCATAAATGCGGGCTTTGAATTTTTAAGTGTTATTAATGGAGGTACCCCCGTTTTACTTTTTGCGCCAAAGTATACTTTCAATGAACGTCATGAGGAGATCAAATTTGGTGTTGGGAGCAATTTGTTGTTAATTCCAGAGACCGGATTTGGCAACTTGGCTGGCAGCCTTTATGGATTGGTGACCTTTGGTAATTTGGATAATAACCTAACCGCAGGATTAGGTGTTGGATATGATAACTCAGGAGTGTCTAGTAATCCTGTGATTCAATTATCCGGCCAAGTGAGGTTAACCAAGGTTCTTGCATTAGTACTCGACTCTCTGACCGTACAATACGATGACAATTATTATCCCTTTACATCATTATTTATTCGGTTTATGACTTCCTCTTTAGTTTTTGATGTTGGCGGTGCTGCATCTATAACAGATGGAGGAGCGATACCATTGGCAAATCTTGCCATTTCACTGAATTGAGTCATTTTGACTTTTTAATTCGCTATATTCACCCATTCAAAACAAATATGATATGAATGAGGTCATTGATCTAGATAGATATGATAGAGAAATCTTAAAAGAACTGGAAGAAGATGGTAAGAAGCCATTCTCTCAAATAGCCATAGATTTAAATATATCTAACACCATGGTGCACCAGAGGATCACCAGGTTAAAAAAAGCAGGAATACTCAAACGACATAGCATAGAACTCGATGATAAAAAATTAGGATTTGAGTGGGGCGCCTTTACGGGTATCACACTACATTCTATTGGGAATACCAATCAAGTGATAGAGGAACTTCAAAAGATCCCAGAGGTAACCGAATGTTATCATATCTCTGGAAAATTTGCTCTGTATATCAGAATAGTCGCTGAAAACAGTCAGCATATGAGAGAGATACTCTATACCCAAATCGAAAATATCGAAGGAGTCCAAAACACTGAAAGCTTAGTAGATTTTGGATGTGCCTTTAAACGAAATGCTCCATTCTATAAAAAAAGCTAAGCAATCAATCCCCTACAGGAGTGCTAAGGATATAATACATCGCCTGTACTCCGTCTACATAGTTGCCCAATCGTATATTTTCATTTGGACTATGCTGGTTATTATCTTTATTAGCAAAAGGGACCACCACCGCCGGCGCTTGTAATATCTTGACAAATGGGGAAATCGGGATAGAGCCGCCCATCGTCCGCTCCCTAACGGGTACATGCCCAAAGGCACTGGCCATGGCACTTGTAATCCATCGACCTACTCTACCATCAAAATCTGTCCTAAAAGCTTCATAAGACACCTTGCTCTCCAACCTGCAGATACGATCGTACTGCAATCTCTCCCTAGCTGTAGGTTTGCGATCCACTATGTGATACCCTTGATCAACGATATGATCATTAATAAGGGATATCAATCTGTGAGGGTCACTTTCTTTGACTAATCTGATATCTATCTCTGCTGTGGCTGTAGCTGGCACAATCGTCCTTGCTTCGGCACCTACCCATCCCGAGGACATACCTCGAATGTTGAGGGATGGATACTGTAGTGCTCGCTGGTAGCTATTAGCTACGGAGTCTGATTTAGCAATACCCAACTTAGCATTGATCATAGGTTCATCATCTGGTACTGCATCCAGTATCTCAGCCGTTGCTTGATCTATAGTTATATCATCGTAATACCCCTCTATAGTCACTCTGCCATAATCATCCTTCATACTGCCCAGCAGACGGGACATCCTCAATGCCGGATTAGGAGCATAATTGCCATAATGCCCACTGTGTTGAGGAAAAATCGGTCCATAAGTAGTAAGGGTCAAGGACGCTATCCCTCTGGCCCCAAAAGCAACCGTTGGTGCTCCTGATATATGTCTCGGCCCGTCATAGATAATCAGCATATCTGCAGCCAAATCATCTTTGTGGGCTTCAACCATCGGCGCTAAGCTTGGAGAGCTTTTTTCTTCCTCAAAGTCAATAATCACCTTGAGGTTATAAGGCACAGCTAGCTCATCTTGCAACAACAAGTCTATAGCCGTCATTAGGATGATAATATTGTTTTTACTATCAGAGCTGGAACGAGCGAAGATTCTAAGATCTGGATCATAACCTTGGGACAAGACGCTCCGGTCTATATCGACCCAACCCTCGCCTTCTACTTCTTGCTTAAGGGCTGCTTTATATGGATCTTCTTGAAACCAAAATTGTGGATCTACTGATTGTCCATCGGCATGAAAATAAAACAATACCGTAGGGAGAGACTCCTGCAATGTCCCATACGTGCCAAACAAGATAGGCCTTGTTGGAGTAGTCCATATCTCAGTCTTAAAACCTCTTCTTTCTAAGTGGGATTGAGTCCAATCAACATTAAGATCAATGTCTTCAGGGTAATTGGCATCATTAGGTATCGCTAGATACTCCTTGAATAATGGAATGCTCTCCAATGCCGCTTTTTGGAATTTGCTTTGAGCGGTCGAGCCAACACACATATAAAGACAAAGACATATTAACGAAAATCTCATATATTCTTCTATTTATAAAACAATA
>CAZJHC010000386.1:0-3029 GCA_964545645.1 uncultured Saprospiraceae bacterium | reverse complement strand
CAAATATCCCATTCGTCATAGTTGATCGCTTCGAATCCAGTGTCCTCGTTGTGGGTCAATCGGAGTGGATATAGTTGACACGAGATTGGTTTGACAAAATCTATGTCTTTATTATGGTATGCCTTTTGAAAGGAGCAAACCGCATGTCCCAGTTTGTTCTTAGTCAGATAAACACAAGAACCATCAGGCAACAAAGGTGTTACATCGCCGCCATAGTCATTGTCGTAAGTAACCGTACCGGTCTTATTAATTATTTCTTTGGCCTCATTGCTTAGCATTGGTTCAATAGTCTTATATGCCTTTTCAATTTGACTCTTTTCATCCTTAGCAACAGGAGCCCCAAAATCTCCCTCCCAACAACAGGCTCCTTGGCATTTATCAATATGGCAAACAAACTTTCTTTTGAAGACTTCAGCGCTTACTAATACTTCCTTAATTAAGTACATAACAAAACATTTAAGGCTTTCTGCAAATTATATTAAAAAAACATTCGCACAAGCAATACAAAATGTCTATTTGAGAAGTATTTTCGTGCGAAACTATCTCAAGTTAAAATAGCTCGTAATCGATTATGGATAAACTCAAGAAAATATTCAAGGAAAAGTCTGATCAACTAAAGGTTGAGATGAAATCAATCCTAAAGGAACATGGTAACAAGAAAGTTGACGAAGTTACCTTGAAACAAGTGTTTGGTGGTATGAGAGGGGTAAAGAGCATGGTATGGACAGCATCTAACCTTGATGCAGAGGAGGGAATCCGATTCAGAGGTTATAATATCCCACAACTCCGAGAGCTACTGCCGTCAAGAAGCAATGATAACGAGCCATTACCAGAAGGGCTTTTTTGGCTAATGTTAACTGGCGAGATGCCAAGTGCTGATGATGTTAGATGGTTAAGCGACGAATGGGAAAGAAGAGGAGAGATCCCTCAACACACCTTCGACTTATTAGATGCGCTACCTGATGACACTCATCCTATGGCACAGTTTTCTTCTGCCATCGTATCGATGGAATCTGAGAGTGTGTTCAGTGCCAGATATGCGGAAGGAATGAGCAAGCATGATTATTGGGATGCTACTTATGAAGATACGATGAACCTCGTAGCCAAGCTCCCAAGGGTAGCAGCTTATATCTATCGCAAGAGTTTTCATAAAAATGAACAAATCAATCCAGATAATCGCCTAGACTGGGCGGGCAACTTTGCACATCAATTAGGGTTCGATGATCCTAAGTTTAGAAGTTTGATGAGATTGTATCTCACCATCCACGCAGATCATGAGGGCGGTAATGCTTCTGCCCATACGACACATTTGGTAGGATCTACTTTAAGTAGCGCTTATCTTGCCTTGGCCAGCGGTATGAATAGTCTTGCAGGGCCTCTCCACGGTTTAGCTAATCAAGAAGTAATCAAATTCATCTTTGAGATGTTAGAAGACCTGGGTACTGATGAGCCAAGCAAAGAACAAATAGCTTCGTTTGTCCAAAAGACCCTAGATAGCGGCAAGGTGATACCAGGTTATGGTCATGCAGTACTACGTCAGCCTGATCCAAGATTTATGGCGCAAAAGGGGTATGCAGAACGAAATTTGCCAGATTCTAAAATGGTTCAAGTTGTCTGGAATCTCTTTGAAGTCGTACCTCCTATATTAGAGGGATTAGGTAAAGTAAAAAATCCATGGCCTAATGTTGATGCTCACTCTGGTGCATTGCTCGTACATTTTGGCCTTAAAGAATATACTTATTACACTGTTCTCTTCGGCGTATCGAGGGCCCTCGGCGTCCTTGTATCATTGTGCTGGTCACGAGCGTTAGGATTTCCTCTCGAGCGTCCTAAATCAGTCACCATGGATTGGGTTAGAGAAGCAATCAAATAAACCATGAATATACCTCAAGGATTAAAATACACTAAGGAGCACGAATGGATAGCTCTAAAAGATGGTGTAGCCACCATAGGAATCACCGATCATGCTCAAAACGAACTTGGTGAAATAGTATATGTGGAAATAGAAACCGTTGGTGAAAAAATAGCCAAAGACGAAGTTTTTGGTACTGTAGAGGCAGTAAAGACCACTTCTGATCTGTTTATGCCATTAACCGGTGAAGTCATCGAGTTTAATGATCAGCTCAATGAAGAGGAGGGCGACAATCCAGGATTGATTAATGAAGATCCTTATGGTCAAGGATGGATCATTAAGATTAGAGTTAGTGAAGAAGGGGAAGTTGAAAACCTTCTGTCTGATGAAAAATATCAAGAATTAATCGGTTAGCACACACCAAAATCATTTGTAAGATCATCTATACACTGTGAAGGTATCGCTTAGATATCCGTATACGTACTTAGCCATATTCTGGTCAGTACTAATATTGATATTGTTATGGATGCCTAGTAGCAAAGTAGCTATAGATCAATCAGTCTTGTTTGTTCACATGGATAAGCTGATTCATTTTATACTCTTTGGTACAATGTTTTTGTTATGTGCAAAGGCATGTGATGAACAAAATTTTCATACCTCAAAAAGGGTAGTTCTGACATATATTATTGTCTATGCGGTATTTACCGAAACAATACAAACATGTTTACCTGAACGATCTTTTGAGATATTTGATATAATTGCTAATATTATGGGCGCTACATTAGCGTACCTATTTTTTAACCTAACACAAAACTAAGGTTTATGGATATCGCATTACCTGCATCAGGAGTCTTTATCGGCTTTGCTACATTGATCCTGATTGTCTTGGCCTTAATTTTTGTTTTAAGGAATATTTTTGGCACCAAAGAAGGGCTTGCCGAAAAATATAGTGATACCACATGGTCATCACCCCTTAAATCAAGAGCTAAGTACCCAGATGTTAATGTCTTCAGACATAGCGGTACTCTATTTCGTTTTGGTTTAGCAGCTGCACTGGCGCTAACTGTACTTGGATTCAGTTGGACTAATTATGAAGAGATCGTTGATGTCTCTCAATATAGTCTTGAGATCGATGAAGAGATAGAGATAGAGCCACCTCGGACAGCTGAACCACCTC
>CAZJHC010000385.1:0-3032 GCA_964545645.1 uncultured Saprospiraceae bacterium | reverse complement strand
TGACAGTGAGGTACATGAAGTTTGTATTCTTGCAAGAAACATGAACGAAAATTAGATCGATTAAGGCTGAAACGGGAGAAGACCTTGGGTAATATCAAGTCTTGTTGGATCTCGTGGATTGCTTATAGTCTATTGGTTGGATTACTGTTGATTAATTCTCTATATTTTATCCTTGATTATTTCGGAGCAATAAAGGCTTTCACAGAATGGATAAGCCCACATCTTGCCAACAATTTAGGCCAGATAGGTGAATTATTCTTATTGCCGCTCTCTACTCCATCTCAACAGATTGCTGTTATTATTATAACAACCTTGTTATCAAGCAATGCACGCAAACTTATATGGCACTTATTGTCCTTTTTTATAACTCCCTTAAAATTATTAAAAAGTGAACAGCTGAGCTTTTACCAGAGATATTTAGATATACTGGAGTTTACCAAATTAGGCAAATCGAGCACTATCTTCAATAAATTAAAAAAGATGTATCCTGACGATAGTCAGTTCGTGGTGCTTCCGATGGACATGGAATACATGGGTGCAGGTAGAACCAAAGAATCTTACCTTGTACAACTGGATGAACTAAATAAGCTCTTTTATTCTGAGGACTCAAATGGTCGAATTAGTACGACTAAAACTGACCTACAGTACAAAAAACAGCTCTTACCCTTCATATTCGTTGATCCGAGGAGGATCATTGAAAAAGGAGGAAAGGCTTTCTTTGATTATGAAATCACGACTGAAGGGGATATTGAACTGAGAGATTGTCTTCTGAAAAAGTATCTGGTTAAGGAAAAAGGAGATCCGACCCGGGGCAACTTTTGTGGCATAAAAATATATCCTGCTTTAGGATATTATCCAAGCCATCGTTGCCTTTTACCGTTATGGCGATTTTGTGCACAAGAAGGTATTCCAATCACAACACATACTACAATTGGATCGATGTACTATAGGGGCTTAATAAAAAAGAAATGGTTTAAGCATCCCATATTTAGAAATAGCAATAACTCTGACTTCATTTTGGCGAGGTCGACTAATCGAGATCTCCAGATAAACTTTTCCCACCCACTAAACTATTTGGGTCTCTTGGAGCCTAAGTTTTTACATGCCTATCTGAAGCGTTTGAATGATGAAGAGATTAATAAAGTATTTGGTATAACGGAGGATGGAAATTATACAAAGAGTCTATGTAGTTTAAAAATCAATTTTGCTCATTTTGGAGGGACTGAACAATGGACTAATTTTATAAAAGAAGATCGAAATCAAGAGATCCTTAGAATGACGAGTGGCGAAAAAAGGTCTCTTAATTTCTTCTATGATAAGGAAGATGATAGGGAAAATCCTTTAGGCAAACCGGCATGGCTTTGGTCAAATCAAAAAGTAGATTGGTTCAGCGTGATCATTTCCTTGATTAGAAAATATGACGGGGTGTATGCCGATATCAGTTATATCTTGCACGATACAGACTTAATGCCGCTCATTCAACAAATTATGAAGGATGAGGTGATCAAAAAAAGGGTTCTGTTTGGCACTGATTTTTATGTTGTTAGAAATCACAAGAGTGAAAAAGAGCTGGTGTACGATTGGAGTCATGGTCTCGATCAAAAAACTCTGGATTTAATAGCCAGAAAAAATCCAAAAGACTTTCTGAATCAAAAGTCACTTGACAACAAGTGCTGAATAACATTACAGGAAATCAAAATAGATGGATTACATCCTTAAACCGCCTCTCGTTCATGTAGCTGAATGGATATAGGGAAGTGATCACTATATCCGTCAAGGTCAATAGGTTTGCCCATAGCTCCAAATCGACGTGCCACTGGGTAAACACCATCAGCAATCATTTCTGGAAAAGTGTCAATACTAACCGAATCTGGATCAGCTACTATAGGTCTACCATTGACGAGCAAGTTGTCATTAGCCAGAAACTGATCCAACATGTTTGGCTCATTATTAAAAAAGAAAGTACCTATGCCTTGATCCATAAGGGGCCACATCAGATTGAGGAAATAAGGTGTCCTGGCACGCACCACCCTATCACGACTGCGCAAAGACCTTGAATACTGAGTAATTGATCTATTAAAGGGTTCATCATTAAAATCTCCCATAGCTAATACTGCAGTATCGTTTCCATGCTTTTCTAAGATGCGTTGATGAAAGTATGCTAAGGTCTCACCAGCTATGAACCGATATCCTTCGGACTCAAATTGTCCACCACTTCTTGAGGGCCAATGATTGCATAATAGTGCTAACAGATTACCTTCTGAAGTAGTAAAGTTAACTTGCAAAATATCTCTTGTAGCCGTTCGTCGCATAACTACATGATCAAATACTAAGCCCGGAGTAACAACATTGCTATCATAAATAAAAGCAACATCAATTCCTCTTTGATCTGGGCTCTGGTGATGTTCAAAATCATAATTGTGCCCAGGGAGCGCTGCATTAATTGAATTAACTAATAATGTCAAAACTTCATCATTCTCTATTTCACATACTCCAAGGATATCTGGCCCTGCCCCATTGTGTAGTTGAGCAATGATTGAAGATAATTGAGCAATCTTGCGATCTAAGCGTTGCTGGTTCCACCCAGATAAACTGGAGCCAATCGCTCGTTGAAGCTTGTCGGTGCGTCTTGGAGAATTCTCAACGTCGAAGAGATTTTCGAGATTCCAGAAAGAAACATTAATGGTGCGCATATCATTTGAGTTGTTGCCCTATTAAGGTAATTAGATTTTTGCTTTCTCTTCAATTGTCAACAGTTATATCAACGATAGTGGTCTGTTTTATATGTATACATAGAAATACTGGAGAATTCCAATGCCACCTCAACCCTATCTGATGATAAGGTAAACAGTGAAGATGGTATCTCGCCAAGTCGCAAAGAACGCAGAGAGGATCAGCATGTCTCGCTAAGGCGTGTAAGCAGTGACCCCTACACTGGCAGTGTAGCGCTCTACCCTACTACTGCGAGTATCGGGGACCTGTCTGCCTAACGGGTAGGATCGAATCCCTCCTCCTCTGCAACTACTTATGAT
>CAZJHC010000384.1:0-3067 GCA_964545645.1 uncultured Saprospiraceae bacterium | reverse complement strand
TATATGGTTAAAGCTATAAAGTTAGAAGAGACTGGCAGCGGGACTTACTATAACACCAGTCTAGGAACGAGTACATCAATGCTTTTACCAGATAATAATTCTCTGATGACTTACTATATGGATGCCGACGGAGATGGATACGGCGATCAAAATGTAGCAACTCTCAGTTGTGATTTGACAGATGGGTTTGTAGACAATAGTGATGATTGCGACGACTCTAATGCTGATATCAATATAGGTCAATTAGAGGTGCCCTACAATAATCTAGATGATGATTGTAATCCTGAAACTTTTGATGACGACTTAGATCAAGACGGATTTATTGCTGCTGAAGATTGTGATGACAACAATACCAGCATTAATCCTAATCAAACAGAAGAGCCATACAATGGAATAGATGATGATTGCGATCCTGAAACTCTTGATGACGACTTAGATCAAGATGGTTTTTTAGTTGCAGATGATTGCGACGACGAAAATTCAGAAATTAATCCTGATGCAGAAGAAATTCCAAACAATGGAATAGATGAAGATTGTGATGGGATGGACTTGCTATCTTCAACTCATGAATTAGCAAATACTATTTTAAATATCTATCCTAATCCAGCCACGGATATAATAAACATTGATGTAGAAGGCCAATTGAATTATAAGGTCCATCTGTATGACTTAAAAGGACAATTGATAAAAAAATTGAACAACAAAAGTCAAATTGATATAACTACAGTTCAGGCAGGCACCTATTTTCTTGAAATTCAAGACCTGAGTTCAACACAGAAAATAATTGAAAGAATAGTGATTAGTAGATAGAGCACCGTTCATTCATTATATAATTTTAAGGAACCCGTCTGTCATAGCCTACCGACATACTGTTGTATATCGCAGCCGATATCCTTTCTATAATCAAGATGCCGTCTTGATAAAAATTGGAAGTTGCCCTATGGGAAATAGTGGGTAGTAAATCAAGTCTTTAGTTTTGTTTTAATAATAAACTCAACCATAATACCATATGATTAACTACTTTCATGTGTCTAATCTATATATACACATTAAGTGAAAGTCTGTATCGCAGAAAAACCAAGCGTCGCTAAGGAAATAGCCTATGTCATCGGAGCCAAAACCAGAAAAGATGGTTACTACGAGGGCAATGGATATCAGGTGACTTGGACATTTGGGCATCTCTGTACATCACTGCCGCCTCAAGATTATCAGCCACAATGGAAGCGCTGGGATCTCGATGCCCTGCCGATGCTACCTGAACGATTTGAGACGAAGATCATGAGCAATGATGGCGTTAAGAAACAATTCAAAATCATCAAAGGACTCTTTAAGAAAGCCGCTCTTGTGATTAATTGTGGTGATGCAGGTACAGAAGGAGAGTTGATTCAGCGATGGGTCATCAAGGAAGCAAGATACAAAGGACCGCAGCAGAGACTGTGGATATCATCGCTGACATCAGAAGCGATACGCAAGGGCTTCCAGGAATTAAAACCGGCGAGTGATTTTGACAACTTATACTATGCGGCGAGCTCCAGAGCAATAGGTGATTGGTTGCTCGGTATGAATGCTACTCGACTGTACACCTTAAAGTATGGCGGGTATAAGCAAGTGCTCTCTATTGGAAGAGTGCAGACCCCCACCCTCGCCATGCTGGTCAAGAGACATTATGAAATAGAAAATTTTGTACCGCAAGCTTATTGGGAATTACATACACTATATCGTAAGGTGACTTTCAAAAATACAACAGGCCGATTTGAAAATCCTGAACAAGGTCAAGAGCTGCTAGACCAAATAACAGGCAAAGACTTGGTCATCACCAAAGTCGAAAAAAAAGACGGCAAAGAATATGCGCCAAAACTTTATGACCTTACAAGCATACAAGTCCATTGCAATAACAAATACAGCTTTAGTGCAGAAAAGACACTAAAGGTGGTGCAGAAATTATACGAAATGAAAGTCGTCTCTTACCCTAGGGTAGATACGACCTATCTACCAGAAGATGTATATCCCAAAGTACCCAATATCTTAAAAGGCCTAAAAGATTATATTCAGTATACCGACCCCATTCTGAAAACAAAAATCAGAAAATCTAAAAAAGTATTTGATGACAAGAAAGTAACAGATCACCACGCCATCATTCCCACCGGCGAACAACAACATCTCAGCGGAGAACAACAGCAAGTATACGACATGATTGTCAGACGTTTTCTTGCCGTATTCCTTCCTGATTGTAAAGTGGCCAAGACTACTGTCAAAGCTAAAGTAGAAACTGTAAACTTTATTGCCAAGGGAAAAGAAATTATCGATGCAGGATGGAGAGTGCTATTTCCTAAAAAAGACAAATCATCAGATGAGGCTTCTGACGGTAAAGAAAAAGATGATGACAAGGTCCTACCTTCTTTTAAGGAAGGAGAAAAAGGTCCTCACAAACCATCGCTATTAGAGAAAATGACCAAGGCACCCTCCTACTATACCGAAGCCTCATTACTGCGTGCCATGGAGACCGCTGGCAAGCAAGTAGATGATGACGAACTCCGCGAACTGATGAAAGCCAACGGCATCGGCAGACCTTCTACACGTGCCAATATCATAGAAACATTATTCAGAAGAAAATATACATATCGTAGAAAAAAACAAGTGCTACCCACAGACATGGGTATCCAACTCATAGACACAATCAAAAACAAATTACTTATCTCAGCTGAGTTGACTGGACAGTGGGAAAAACGCCTTAAGCAAATAGAGCATGGTAGCTATAGTCCAAAACCATTTATACAAGACATGAAAAAAATGGTCGAAGACTTAGTGCACGAAGTAAGATTGGAAAATAACGTCAAGCGATTTGTATCACCGACGAATAACACTAACACTAAATGGAAAAAGAAAGGGCAATCAAAAGCAAAGAAAAAATCCAGTATCAGAAATAATAAAACCCAAAAAGGATCAACCACAAAAGCAAAAATGCAATGTCCTAAATGTAGTAAAGGAACAATCATCAAAGGTCATACCCGTTATGGTTGTACTCAATATAAAAGTGGTTGTGATTTTGGAGTACCATTTGTATTCA
>CAZJHC010000383.1:0-3138 GCA_964545645.1 uncultured Saprospiraceae bacterium | reverse complement strand
GATCTTTCCAATACCCGAGATCCTGCCGTGGTAGGCATATCAGCAGTGTCAACGTTGTCTTTGAGAATCACAGGAATACCAAATAAAGGACTTTTCTTTTTCTTATTGTTAAGTTGCTTATCAAGTGCTGATGCTCGAGCTATCGCTTGAGGATTTATGTAGATGATCGAGTTAAGTGCAGGTCCTTCTATGTCGATGGCTTGGATGCGATCCAAATATAGCTGCGTCAATTCTTTAATGCTCATGTGACGTCCGTCAATCAGTTTTCTGAGCTTAGCGATACTGCTCTCCTCTATATCCCAAGAGGATATATCTATCTGGTCCACGGGCGGTTTGCATGCTGTAATGGGCAAGACAATACTTCCTCCAATGATAGAACTTAATTGTAGCTTAAATTGACGTCGATTCATAAGATATGTCTTAGACCAATTGAGAAGTTACGAAAAGTCATAAAAAGGTAATGCTCACTTTAGGTCAAGACAGGCTTTTTTCGTTTTTCAAAGACAGCAACCACAGGCCAATAAAGGTCAATGTCCCGTTAAGGGCTATAAGCATAGAGCCAAATTTAAATCCACCCAAAAGTGACTCTGAATTGAGGTCAATCAATACCGTCAGAACTGGAGCAATGATACAAACCAGCCAGACCCATTTGTCTCGGATATTTATCTTGGTAAACATGCCAAAAGTAAATAAGCCCAACAGCGGACCATAAGTATAGCCTGCTGCTCTGAATAGTTGATTGATAATAGCGTCATTATTGAGCATTTTAAATAAGACTATTACTAAGAATAGTACTAATGAGAAACCAACATGCACCTTGAGTCTTGTTTTCTTTTTGTCTGCCTCAGATCGATCTTGCCGCTCAAAATCCAAGAAATCAATACAAAACGATGTCGTAAGTGCCGTCAATGCTGAGTCAGCACTGCTGTATGCCGCAGCAATTAACCCTAAGATAAAGATCACTCCAACCGAAGGTCCAAGATGGTTGATCGCTATCTCTGGAAACAATAAGTCTGACCTGTCGGGAATCATGATACCTGACTGTACACTATAGAGATAAAGCAGCCCTCCCAGAGTCAAGAAAAGGATATTGGCAAATATCAGGACAATACTGAAGGTGAATACATTCTTTTGTGCATCACCGAGAGATCTACAGGTAAGATTTTTTTGCATCATATCCTGATCCAGTCCTGTCATAACTATGGCTATAAGGGCACCACTAACAAATTGCTTAAAAAAGTTGTTGGCATCTGACCATCCACCTTCGAAGTAAAATATCTCTGTATATCCAGCATCAGATACAGCCGTCCACATCCCTCCTAAGCTCATATCTAAATAAGAACCTATAGCATAGATCGTTAAGATCACTGACCCAAGCATACAGGTTGTTTGAATCGTATCTGTCCAAACTATCGTCTTAATACCTCCCTGAAATGTGTATATCCATATGAGTATGATGGTAATTGCAACAGTAGTGTAAAAGGATACTCCTAAGGCATTCATCACAAAACTCTGGAGGACAATAGCTACTAAGAACAATCTGAACGAAGCTCCAATGATCCGAGAAAGTAAAAAATAAAACGCACCAGTCTTATAAGACACAATACCAAATCTCTCTCGTAAGTAGCCATATATCGTTGTCAGGTTGAGTCGATAATATAGTGGCAATAGTATAGCCGCAATGACATAATAACCAACCATGTATCCCATGACCATCTGCATATAAGAGAAGTTCATATTGTACCCACCAGCACCAACTACTCCAGGGATAGATATGAATGTAACACCTGACAATGTCGCTCCGATCATACCAAACGCCACCAAGTACCAAGGAGAGTTCTTATTGGCTGTGAAGAAAGTTTGATTATTAGCTCCACGAGATGTCACATAGGATATTAATATCAAAAACAAGAAATAGCCAAAAATCACTGCCAGTGTTGTAGTCGGAGATAGTTGATTAGTCATAGTAGCAATATTAGCCCTTTAGTAGTTATTGGCCTTAATCCCGAAGCAAATATTCAAAGACTTCTTGCCAACCTGTCCAGCCATGTGCCTCAGAGAAAGAGCTATTATGCCAAATGAATTCCAATGAGCCCCCAGATCGTGTTACTATCTTTTTGAGATCTTCAATCTGCTGTATGGCTTGCCTTGGGGATAAACCAAGATAGTCCTTGAGCGTCACATCCATCATGCATGGACTGTGGATGGTTAGGGTGGTCAACTTGTCTTGGTTTAAATCAAACCAATAAAATGGATGGGCGGTTGAGGCTCTGAAGCCTATTTGATCAGCATAGAGCATAGAGTGATCCTCCTGTATGCCGTGATATATAAGACTTTGATAAGTGTGAGGGATGCTTAACTTTAGATAGTGTTGTCTACTTGTAGTTAAGGTGCGATCACTGAGCTCTGACAAGATATCGATCTCCTGTTTCAGATATCCAGATTGCTTATTAGAGGAATAGGAAGGGTGGATCCCGATCTTGAATTGGTCAGATACCTTTTTTACGATTTCTTCAAAGTATCTATGGTGTAACAAAAAGTTCTCATCGTAGGGAGATTGAAATCTGCAGAGAAAGAAAAAAATGGCTTCTTTATATTTTCCTAAAGCCTCAATTAGGTAATCATATTGATCAAATGGATCTTTGTTTTTGAGTAGATACCTAATTCTTGCTTTGACTTTCTCATTATCAAAGAGTATGATGTCCCTAATGAGAGCAAGGGCATTACGCCAAAATTTGGTTTTATAGGCATACGGTAGGTCAATGTCAATGGTCGGCTTCAGCTGATAACCTTTGTTTTGATTAAATCTATGAGAATGTCTTTTTTCAATAATAGCATGAATACGGTGCAACCACAGGTCGATGATGGGTAGATGGATGAAACCACCTTGCACTGCTACAGCCTGATGACTTGCCCAGCGTCCATGGTCGTCCTTATCGGGGTAAACATATTCTTCGTATCGACTCAGCAGATAAAAGACCAAGGCAAAAAAATCGAAGGGTATATCCGTCGATTGGTCCTCTAACTTAAAAAAATATGGGAGGCCCTCGTAATGATGGAGTTCAATCGATTGACTCTTGACATTATGTTGTGCTAACAAATCTGTCGCTGGGATACTGAGTTGATAGACCTCCTGGG
>CAZJHC010000382.1:2051-3170 GCA_964545645.1 uncultured Saprospiraceae bacterium | reverse complement strand
GAAGGCTTCTATCTGATAGATACAATGTTTCATACCCTATGGATGAGAACACTATAGTATCAGCACTCAGATACTCAGATAGGTTCAGACTAAATTCGCCTGTTTCTTTAGAGACTGTACCTGCATTTTTTCCAGAAATTCCAATATGTGCATATTGAATAGGCAGCTTACTTTTCGAATCGACTACGATTCCTTCGAGAGTCTGGGCACAAAGGTTAAGTCCCGCACCTATAATCAAAATGGACAAGCAAAAACGTCTCTTCATCCTTACTAAAAATCCTATTATCATGATGAAATTTATAAAGTGATTTTCTAAATATCTGTGATTTAAATCTTGAGTTATCATTCTTTATCTCGACATGACTCTAAGTATCCACTCAACTCCAAAAATCGCTGTGTGTCATTAATATTTAGTATTGTAGATATCGCTGCTCTTTTATTAGACTGTTTGGCGTAATAGGATTCAACGATTTTGTAGCCCATCCAATACCCTAAGTCGTTGGGTCGATCATCTTTGCCACTCGTCCCATATAGCCAATCTTGATAATCTTGTTCATGCATGATGTCTTGAAACTCCCTACACAGAGCTGCTTCATGAGCTTGGCCATACTCATACGCTTCAAGATTAACATGTACTCCCGATATCAATTCCCCGATGAAGTCAGCACTTCCTTCAATGATCGATTGAGTTAGTAAATTTTCTTCCCCATGTATTTGTTGTTGAAAGTGAATTAACTCGTGTGCTATGAGCCCATGTAAGCCCTCCACTCCGTCCAACAATTCAGCTCCTATTAATAAGCCGTTCTCGGATATAGTGCCCCCGACAGTAAACATCCCAACGGCGAAAAAAACAGGTGGAAAAACAGCATCCGGATACCAATACTCAAGTGCCGCATATGAAGCTTCAACTCTTTTTTGAGTACTCTTTAATTTCGTTAGTGCTCCTTTTGTCTTTGTATAGTCTTCTCTCCGATCCAAAACTGTATTATAAAAAATTTCTGCATCGATATATTGGACCATTGGTTGAAGCCCAGCAGAAGCTTTCTTGAGATATACTTCGAATGGATTAGAGTCTGATATATCCAAACTATCAAACGCTTGCCAAAAGTGCTCATAATC
>CAZJHC010000382.1:0-1951 GCA_964545645.1 uncultured Saprospiraceae bacterium | reverse complement strand
TGATTTACATAAGAATTGAAGCTCTTATTGTAGTTCTGATTAATCAATCTCGATACATACCGCTCTGGCAAATTGAGATGCTGCGCCAACATTTTAACTGATAATCTAGGTGTCCGATAAATCTTATCAACCTCCAGAGCATGCCTTACACGAGCTAATTCTTCTTGATCACTTAAATGCATGAACTCATCGCCCACGGCCTGCGGCATCATTATTTCAGGAATTGAAAAAAATCTTGGATATATATATCCGAGATAACCAAACGAAAACAGGAAGGCGATGATCCAAATCTGCGTTGTCTGATGGTAAGGCAATGACATCAAAGTGGATAGCCATAATATCATCAAAGCAGAAGAGAATATGAATAGCCCCAATACTCTCTTAACCGGAGGACTCAGATTCCTATAGTTGAAGATGTTGTTCGGCAGTTTGCTAATTGCCAAACCAAAATATAACACTACCAATAAAGTGCTTATTGCTGGTAAAATCTCAGAATAAAAAAACCACCCTGTATAATTATATAGTAAGTAACTCTTCCCAAAATTAACCGCAAGATACTGAGAAGTAAAGTGCGCAACAATATCAACAAAAGCAGGTACGAATAGCAAAACATGTTCTTTTGAAGGACGAAAGGAAGGATAGAGGTTTGTCCTAATTATCAGATACAAAGAAGGAGGAAGGAGCAAATAGGAACCAAAAATATAATAAGGAAAGGCGTTAGGATCAGCAAAATAACCCATACGCATAGACCAACGTGTAGCAATCTCTATAGTTAAGACGGCGACTAGTATCCCCGTAAACAAGTTTGAGTATTTGTTCTTCCAATACGAGCTGAACAGTGCTAGACTTAAAAGAAGTCCTTGTCCACAAGTAAGCATTAAAATTATTCCCTCGAAGCTGGTCATAGCAAATATCTCTATTGTCAAATTACAACTATTTAGAGCTATTTAAATGTGCAATTTTCAGGTTGAATAGACACTTCAATTTTTCGATAATGAATTGTCTCTTCCGACAAGCCACAACCCCAAAAAGAAAAACGGCCCAAACTTGATCACCTCAATCATGTCATTGAGCAGAAGGACAACACAGATGCCGACTAGCCAAAATATCGCAAGTTGTGTCAGTGGTTTGGTTAGGAATTGAGATCTATTGTAAGCAATCTTCCAAAATGCCGTTACCATCAGCGACAAGAATATCAACAATCCAATGAATCCCTGCTCCACAATGAGCATCAAGTAGTAATTGTGGATACCTGATTTCTCAGGGTTGTCACTTACATAGGTCTGAAAGCTATTAACTGAATACGCCTGATAGTTTTCATAAAAATTAGCCGGGCCAAATCCTAATAATGGCCGCTCAGCAATCATCTCCAATCCTGCCATCCAGCGATAGGCTCGTTCCATGGTGGAGATATCCTTAAATTGATAAGAGGCCTCTATCAACCTATCAAAGCGCTCGTGGCTCACGGTTGTCTCATAATCCGGCGCATAATGCAAGAGCGTATCTCCAGACATAAAGCTCTCAGAAACGGCTATGATACCAATAAGTGCCGCTACGATAGCGATACGCATGAGTCCCAGTCGATACACGATCCACATAGCGACCATCATAGCCAACGCCACGTAGGCGATACGCGCGTAAGTGAAATAGATGAATACGAGTAAGAATGGTATGAGCAGCAAATATCGCTTACCATAATTGCGTCGATAGAGATAGTACGTAGTCGGTATGACCATCAGCAGCAGACAGGCATAGTTCACATGATTTCTGAAAAATGGCTTACCTGCATTAGTGCGACTATCAAATGTGAGGCCATCTAAACCGTGCTTTATAAACACATACGTGCCAGCAACTAAGGTCGACCACACAAGGGCTTTTAGGAATTGATCAAACTTGACTTGTTCTCTAAAGACATAAAATGGGAGCACATAAAAGGGAATAACAAACCAGA
>CAZJHC010000381.1:0-3206 GCA_964545645.1 uncultured Saprospiraceae bacterium | reverse complement strand
CCTATATATGGAATCTGGAGTCATCACGGAGGAGCGGACATTAGAATTAAGCAGAAATGGTGCTTTCAAACTTGTCTTTAAGACAGCCAAACCAATAGAGATAAGTGTGGTCAATAATCTTACAACGATCAACGAGATAAGAACCATTGTAGATGGGCATTACGTCATTGTGACGGGTGACTATTCTTCATGTTGTCAGGAACTGTCCATTCATTTACAGAGCACAGATAACTACTTAGTGGGCTTGGCACCAGCTAAGGAAGATCTTCACGAACTTTTTATCGAGACATCATGAGATCCTTAATTCATAAAGAGTTTTCTACCATTTTATCCAATTGGGCTGGCATGATTGGCATCTTGACGTTTTATGTTGTAGCCAATCTCTTCTTATGGGTATTTCCTGGTAGTTCATTCTTATCATATGGATATGCTGATCCTGATTTGTTCTTTAATATAGCTGCATGGTTGCTGTTATTTATATTACCTATTTTGACTATCAACTTTTTTAGTGATGAATTCAAGACGGGTACTATCGAGATCTTGCATAGTCTCCCGATACACATCGGTTATGTGATCGGTTCGAAGTATGTCGCAGGCCTATTATATAGTTTGATCTTGATAGTATGTTCTGGAGGTATTATCTGGGTTCTGGGAGATATCGGAGGCAATACTCGTTTCGACATGTGGGCGATGCTGGGTTCATATCTTGGGATATTTCTATTGTCCTCATGCTATATAGCGATTGCATTGTTTGCTTCGGTACTGACAGAGGAGGTGGCGATCTCTTTTATAGTAGCGATTATACTGGGCTTTGTATTTTATTCTGGATTTTCGTTTTTGGCAGATCTCCCAATATGGTCTGAGCAGATTAGCTTTTTCATTCGTGATCTGGGATTCTACGAGAGAGCTATTGAGCTAAGTAAAGGGCTTCTTCCCCTTTCGACTATTCTATATTTATGCACCGTCACGACCACATTCTTAATAGGCACCTATTATCTGCTCACTCATAAATTGAAGGCCTTATGAGGAGTAATATGAGGATCTATATATTTTTCTTTGTTTTATTGATAGCCAATGTCCTAATTCATCAGTATGATTATCAATTTGATCTCACTGCTGATCAAAAATATTCTTTGGATAATAGAACCAAAGAACTCTTAAAGTTGACTAATCGGACCACAGAGATCACAGTGTTTTTGGAGGGGAATGTCCCGGTAAGTTTTAAAAAATTCAGATCATTCATTGATCAGTATCTTAAGAAGGTAAAACAGACTCATTCTGATATAAAGATCACTTATATCGATCCTAATGAGGGTACCGTCGAGGAGCGACAAGACATACAAGGATATTTCAGGTCTTATGGAGTGAAGCCCGTCTCAAGGAGGGTCTCATCCAAGGATGAATTATCTCAGAGTCTACTTTATCCTTATATATCAGTGGCCAATGATGATAGAGTCATCTTCATTGATCTATTAGGTGATAAAGAGGTTGATCAATCTGAAGCTGAAGCCTTATACGTGGCCGAAAGCAATTTTAAAAACAAGCTTGATAAGGCCTTACGAGACTTGAGCAGTGAGGCATCAGGCCTCATAGCGGTCATGGGCGATAACAAAGAACTGATTGCTGCAGGAATGAACATGACCTCTGGTAGGATGGGGAACTATTATTTTGTTCCGATGAACCCTTCGGATGTAGCACCATTATTGGATACCATACAAGCAATGTTGATCTCCTCGCACAAAACCGCTATAGATAGGTCCATACAATTGCTGGCAGACCAATCATTGATGAGAGAAATCCCAGTGATATGGATGGTCGATGTATACGATGTAAGTTTAGATTCAATTGGAACTTATGGACAGTACCCTGCATCACCTCTTAATCTCGTGGCAGCAGATCAGCTGTTTTCTTATGGAGTCAAAGTCGAAACCAAGTTGCTTCAAGACCTAAGATCAACGGCCATCCCTCAAGTAGTCGGTACCGAAGGAGGTAAATCTAAGACAGTTCTGTTTGATTATCCATATCACATCTTAGCACAACCTGTTGACAGTATAGGCTTTGAACAAGATTTAGTAGCCACTTCTTTTGTGACATCTGTGGAGCCCATAGAAGGCAGGAGTGACCTGTCTTTTGAGCCTTTGCTTCAGACATCAGATAAGTTGAAGTTTACTGAGAACTTGACCATTTTGGACTTTAACAGCCTGCGAGTTGCGCCGGTAGAGTCTTCCTTTATAGGCCCATCACGTGACATAGCAATCTTAACCAGGGGGGCGCAGCAATCTTATTTCAAAAATCGATTAACCAATCAGGATAGAGCGTTTCTCAATGATTTTGATATAGATTTTGTTACTCAAGTAGGGGAGAGCCGCTTAGAGGTTATCGGTGATGTGGATTTTGCCAAACCCTTTATAGGGTCCGACGGTTCTCTATATCCCTTAGGATATAACAAGTGGGATCGCAAGACCTATCCTGGCAATGTATCTTTCTTGGCTAATAGCTTGGAGTATTTGATCCATGGCACAGACTATGTAAGGACCAGTACCATTATCAATGCAGCCAGGATCATCGATATCAACAAATGGAATAAAAATCGAGTCAGTTATTTTAGCCTAATGCTAGGCATACCGATAGGGTTGTTTTTTATAATTAGATTAATCTGGTCACGATATAGAAAAAACAAGTATGCGGCATAAGCTAAATATTATCCTGTTCTTTGTTGTGATAATGCTCTTGAGTGCCTTTAAGTTACAAGAACCTGTCTGGGGCTTTTATGGACATCGATTGATTAATCGAACGGCCATTTATGCCTTGCCACCTCAGATTTTTGGGTTTTATAAAAAGCATATAGATTATATCGAGTACCATAGCATTGATCCTGATAAACGGAGATATGCCGCCCCCAATGAAGCGGTAAGACATTACATCGATTTGGACAATTGGGACAATTATGAACTCTTTAGAGATCAGACTTTTTCAGATGTCATACTACAGCATGTCTTGATCAGTCCTATAGATTCAGAGACTGACATATTATATGACGGACTCAATAGTAAAAATAAGCTGCAGGAGTTAGCCGATTATGATTTGATCAAGTCAATGTATGACTCTATAGGCCATCAACTTAAGTATGAAACGTCAATCGAGTTAGCCCTTATGATGGATGATGGCAGTACCAAAGTACTTTTACTTAAGGACCAGTTCAAAGA
>CAZJHC010000380.1:0-3218 GCA_964545645.1 uncultured Saprospiraceae bacterium | reverse complement strand
CTTTATAACTTTCCTTCTAAAAGGGAGGCTATTTCTTGTCCATAATTTATCATCGCTACCGTTTCGTCAGTACGTGCTAATTTAATTTTGTCAAAAATGACGATTGCCTCTCCATTACTTTCTAAATGATAAATCTGATGAGTTTCGAAAAAACGAATAATGTCTTCTGTAAAGAATAATCGAATTTCAGATTCCTCGTTGCCCATAATCAAAAATCTCTTAGAAAAATCTGGATACATCTTAAAGTCGATGTCTTTGTAGTCTGTAAAGGCCATCACTCGATCAAACAACTTCTCAAGCACTCCTTCTCTTTCCATTGTAAAAACAGGTATCTTCTTGTTCAATTTTAGAACCATTGAAGTTGTGTTGAACGTCTCAGCTGTTAAAGCAGCTCCTTCGCTGAAAGTTATATCTGTAACTTCCCAAGAAACATTCGAATTTTTAAATTCTCCTCTGAGACAATTTGATTTGCGTTCGATATGCCTAAGCTCAAAAAAGTGAAAGCGCTCGAGGTATGAAGTGTTCCAATCTACTTGATGGGTATATTGATAGTCTTTTTTATTAGCTAAATTTTGTAAACGTGTTTGTCTTGGCGACAATTTGTCAGCATGATTCTTTAATGAAACCTTTAAAGCTGTCTGATGATTAGATGACGAAACATGAGCATCCAATCCACTTATTAAGACATTTCCTCCTAAGTCATTTTGTGTTTTTAAGTAGTCTACTAAGAAATCCATATAGGTAATGCCCACCAATCTTGTCTCGGATAAGTCAATATTGACATCTGCTCCAGAAGGAATTTTAGCTACTAATTTGTCGAGTTGTAAAATCCCTAAGAAGTTCGCAATGCCTTTGATTTTTAAATCGTAACCACCATCAGGTTTCATAATCACATTGGAACCCGATTTATAGATCATTCGAAAAAAATGAGGGATGGATACCCGCGCTAAGAACATGTGACTGACCATTGCTAGTAACAAGCCACCCAGTAAGCCTATCAACAAATTAGTATAGAGAGTTAAAATCATTGTGCCTAAGAAAAATATTAATTGCTCCGTTCCTTGACTATAAACTTGTTTGAAAACAGCAGGCGAGGCCAATTTAAATCCTGTATACACGAGTAAGATAGCAAATGCACATAGTGGTACTTGTCGCATAATTGGACTCAAAACCAAAATGAATAGTAACAACAAAAGTCCTTGATATAGATTGGACCATTTCGTCTTTGCACCATTATGGATATTGATAGTACTCCTGATGATCACGGCAATAATAGGCAAGCCTCCAAGCATGCCAGCCACCATGGTGCTCAATCCGATACCAGTCAAATCTTTGTTTAAATCGGTCTTGCGCTTATAAGGATCAATTTTGTCAACCGCCTTAGCGATAGCTAATGATTCAATACTTGTGATGATCAAAATAGATATTACAGTTGTCCAAAATTCAACGGTGGCAATTTTACCAAAATTAGGATGCATTATAGAATCCATGATATTGTCAGGGATTTTTAATAATAGATCATCATTAACCTTGTAATCTCTTCCTAGGAACGAAAGTGTATGTTCGTCAAAAAAATTGAATACATATACAAACGGAATGGATAGTGCAACAACCCATATGGGCGTGGGTAAAATATGGAAAAATCGATTTGTGATTTTTGAATGAAATAATAATAGAAGTAACCCCACTAATGATATGATGACGACAAAAGGATTGGCTTGTGGTAAGTACTTTACAGCATCTATAAGATTTTGAATGATGCTTGGGCTGTCTGAGTATGTACCGAGGGCAACATGGATTTGTTTTGCAAAAATGATAATCCCGATAGCCGCTAATATGCCGTGGATCACAGAAGAATGAAAAATGTCCGCAAGTCTACCGAGCTTCAACAGTCCTAATAACACTTGAAGACCGCCTGACACAACAACTGCAGCCAAAACATAATTAAAGGCTTGACCAGATCCATCATCCATTACCGCAATACCTAAGAGTATAACGGCGATCACTCCTTTAGCAGGCCCATTTACTGAAATGTGGCCACCACGGTAAAGCGTAGTTACTACACCACCTACAACCGCTGAAAGTATACCTGACATGGCCGGAGCACCAGCCGCAAGAGCGATACCTAAAGAAAGTGGTAAGGCTATGAGTGATACGCTCACAGCTGCGATAAGATCACTTTGCCAATTTTCTATTAAACCCTGAAAGCCTGTTTTAGGCGTTGTATCCATTTGCCTTGCTAGTTTGGTCATATTTTACTCACAACCAAACTCATCTTTATATCACGAAAAGGAGGTGCCTTGAGTACGAAACGACGAATATAGCTAAAATGTGAATTGGAGTTGAAGCATCAAGAGGCAGCGTAGCGAAGATTACTATCCAAAAGGGAGTAAAGGGACTGAGCTCAAGCGATAATTTGACATTGGAACGGTGTTGGAGTCATACAGATATATGATGAAAATCATTGTTATCCTCTATTCTGCCTTGTTAGTTCATATCATATGAGTTAGGTATTTATGATTTAGTATACAGATGCTTATCTTACGGCGCACAGGGAAACTGTTAGATTATTCCAAATAGCTTCTTGACTTTGACACTGCATAATGAATAATATAGGAACAGGGAGAAAGTTGTCCGCGATACTCTTTGCGGATATTGAGGGTTATTCGTCTATCATGCAAATAGATGAGAAACATGGGATGACTATTCTACATCGTTATCAGGACAGTTTACTCAAAGAAGTAGAAGAGCATCAAGGTCAGATTGTTAAGAGTTATGGCGACGGCAGTTTATGTCTTTTTCCTAGTATACTTCAGGCTGTCTTATGCGCTCAAGGGGTGCAATTGAGATTGCAACAGGCACCCACTGTTCCACTCAGGATCGGTATACACATAGGTGATGTTGTTCACTTGGATGATGATGTATATGGCGATGCTGTCAATATCGCGTCCCGCATAGAATCAATGGGTGTACCTGGCAGTGTCTTGGTCTCTAGGAGTGTATTTGATAAGGTTAAGAATCAAACACAGGTTAAGTTTCAGACACTGGGGCGATTTAATTTTAAAAACATATCAGAATCGATTGAGGTTTTTGCTCTCGCAAATGAAGGAATTGTGGTCCCTCAACCATCTGATTTTAGAGATAGGCAGTATACAAACACAAAGAAGGAAGCATCGAGAAGCTTTGTATGGCCAGTTGTCGGTTTGGCAGCATTTGCA
>CAZJHC010000379.1:0-3233 GCA_964545645.1 uncultured Saprospiraceae bacterium | reverse complement strand
TTATATGATAGAGCCCATCAAAGATAATGGGACCGTTCTTCGATCTTTTTCTAATAAGATATTCTTATGTGTCCATAAAATAAATAAGAATTTATTATCAATGTAAAGCGGTTACTTTGCGTCCTCATAATTCTTAAATATTTTTATATAAATCACGTATGGATAATCAAAAAAACGGAGATGCTTCCATGTGCCCGTTCTTGAGTGGGCAGTTAAAGCAAGCAGCAGGAGGAGGAACTAACAACCGGGACTGGTGGCCTAATGCACTAAACCTTAACATCTTGCGTCAGCATAGTTCGCTGGCAGACCCTATGGATAATGATTTTGATTATAGATCAGAGTTTAAAAGCCTTGATTATGACGCACTAAAGCAAGATCTCAACGATCTCATGACTGATAGCCAGGATTGGTGGCCAGCAGATTATGGTCATTATGGACCATTTTTTATACGCATGGCATGGCATGCTGCAGGGACCTACAGGATCTCTGACGGCCGAGGTGGCGGAGGTACTGGATCACAGCGCTTCGCTCCACTCAATAGTTGGCCAGACAATGCCAATCTTGACAAAGCCAGGTTGTTGTTGTGGCCGATCAAGCAGAAATACGGAAAGAAGATATCTTGGGCTGATCTATTGATCCTAGCCGGCAATGTAGCTCATGAGTCCATGGGTTTAAAAACTGTCGGTTTTGGCGGAGGTCGTGAGGATATTTGGCAACCAGAAGAAGACATATACTGGGGTAGCGAGAAAGAATGGTTAGGTAATGATGATAGATACGCAGATGGTGGTAATCTAGAACGGACCGTAGGGGCTGCACATATGGGCCTAATCTATGTTAATCCAGAAGGTCCTAATGCAAATCCAGATCCATTAGCAGCAGCACATGATATCAGGGAGACCTTCGGTCGCATGGCCATGAATGATTATGAGACCGTAGCACTTATCGCTGGGGGCCATACTTTTGGTAAGACTCACGGTGCTGCTTCTGATGCAGAGTATGTCGAGGCAGAACCTGCAGGTGCGTCTATAGAGATGATGAGCATGGGATGGAAGAATAATTTTGGTTCTGGAAAAGGTGCTGATACTATCACTAGTGGTATCGAAGGAGCGTGGACAGATACACCTGCCAAGTGGAGTCACAAGTTCCTCGAAAATCTCTATGGCTATGAGTGGGAGTTAGAGAAAGGCCCTGGTGGTGCCTGGCAGTGGAGACCTACAGGAGGTGCAGGCGCTGGAACTATACCAGATGCTCACGATCCAGGCAAGAAACATGCTCCATTTATGTTGACGACAGATCTATCTTTGAGATTTGATCCAGCCTACGGCAAAATATCAAAGCATTTTCTTGATAATCCTGAGGAGTTTGCTTCTGCTTATGCACAGGCATGGTTTAAACTTACTCATAGAGATATGGGGCCAAAAAGTCGGTATCTTGGACCAGAGGTGCCAGCAGACGATTTGATTTGGCAGGATCCTGTCCCGACGAATGAAAACAATCTTATCAATGATAGTGATATAACGACGCTCAAGCATGCTCTATTGGACGCAGGAGTACCAGCAGCTCATTTGGTGTTGACAGCATGGGCTTCGGCATCTACCTTTAGAGGTTCGGACAATAGAGGAGGAGCCAATGGCGCTCGCATCCGATTAGCTCCACAAAACCAATGGCAAGCCAATAATCCCGCACAATTGGCAGATACCTTATCTGCTATAGAACAAGTAAAGAATGATTTTGGCAAGTATGTCTCCATGGCTGACTTAATAGTCTTAGCTGGAAATGCGGCTATTGAAAAGGCGGCAAAGGATGCAGGCCATGATATAGTTGTTCCATTTACTCCTGGCAGGACTGATGCAACCGAGGAACAGACAGACGCTGAGTCCTTTGATGTCCTGGAACCTATGGCAGATGGATTTCGAAATTATCTCGGCGGATCTTATACTGCTAAGGCCGAAGAGTTGCTCGTCGACAAAGCACAATTGCTGACTTTGACAGTTCCAGAGATGACTGTCTTAGTAGGCGGGATGAGAGCCTTAAATGCAAACTATGATGGTTCACACAATGGGATATTTACGGAGAGAGCCGGTCAACTGACTAATGACTTCTTTATCAATGTCCTTGATATGAATACTCAGTGGAGTGCAAGTGACGATAGTCAAGAGATATTTGTTGGAAAAAATCGCAAATCGGGAGACTTTAAATGGACTGGCACTCGAGTTGATTTGATCTTTGGTTCGAATACAGAACTTAGAGCTATTGCCGAGGTATATGCCAGTTCAGATGCTCATGGCAAGTTTGTTAAGGATTTTGTGGCTGCTTGGGTCAAAGTGATGAATCTGGATAGATTTTAACCAAATTAAGGTTCACTTCATTTCAATTTAATAATATAAGGGTGATTCATAATTGAATCGCCCTTTTTTGATGGAGTATAAGCGCCCTATTATGACACAATGAGAGCAGTTTCATTGGATTGTGGTATAATATTTTTAATACATAGTGATTGGTTCATATAATTTCGTCATTATTACCGAACGGTATATTCTCTAATATTGATGATTTGACGAGAAGACCCTTTAAAGTATTAAATCTGAAATGTATTATAAGCTGATATCGATAGGGCTTATGTTGCTATTGACGTATTCTTATGGATTCGGACAAAGCGCAGAGTATGCCCAATCCTTACATAAATTAAGGAAGGCTCAGGATATTGAGGGGGATTTTTCAGAGATTAAAAATTTAGCCCAAGAAGCTCTTTATGGGTTTGAAAAACTAGGTGTTGATAGCCTAATATTAGATGCCAAATTACTAATTGCTTCGGTCGCTTCTATTACTCAAGATAGCGGTCTCTTCAACCAACAAATTGCAGAAATTATAGAATTAAGTGAGCGTACTATGGATAGCGCAGCTTTAATTCAGGCTTATAACTACATGGGCTTTTATCACTTTAACCAAGGGAAGCCCAAAGAAGGAATGAAAATCTTAAAAATTCCTTTTGAGAGATCTTTATATGGAGCAAAAGCCTTGCACGAGTCAATCACTAATTTAGGAGCTTTGATTGATGCTAGCCAGTCATTTTTTCAACATCCGGAGGAAGTTTATCAGTATTTAAATATATTAATAGATCTAGCTGATAACTACAATGATCCATCCGTACAAGTTGTCAGTAGTTTTAAGCAATCGACCATATACCATAGTGCGGGTAATTATCAAGGAGCTCTTGACGTCCTACAGGGTGC
>CAZJHC010000378.1:0-3268 GCA_964545645.1 uncultured Saprospiraceae bacterium | reverse complement strand
GGCTAACACAACTCAAAAGAGAATTACAAGAAAATTACCAATCTGACTTGAAGGTATATTATGGGACACCCATAGATATCTATAATAAGCTCATGGTTGATTATCGAGTGAAGGCATTGTATCTCAATCGAGACTATGAGCCTTATGCAGCCAAGAGAGATAATGAGATAAGAGATTTGATAGAATCTGCTGGAGGCCATTATTATGATTACAAGGATCACGTCATTAGAGAGAAATCTGAAGTTCTTAGCAATAGTGGTACACCTTATACCGTGTTTACACCATATAAGAAGAAATGGCTCGCTCTCTTAAGACAAGAGCCTATCCCACATTTTGACAGTGCTAACTTGTTGCAAAAGTTGATAAGGATAGATCCAGAAGAATTATTCTCATTGGAGAGTATTGGATTTAAACCATCTCAGGTTAATATACCTTCGATGTCAGTAGATCAACGAGTTATAGCATCATATGAAAAGACTCGTAATTTTCCGTCATTGCGCATGGGTACCTCAAGGTTGGGGATCCATTTTAGATTTGGGACTATTAGTATCCGTCAGAAAGCCCTTAAGGCCTTGCAGTTGAATGAGACTTATTTGAGTGAGTTGATATGGAGAGATTTTTACAGTCAGATATTGTATCATTTTCCCCATGTCGTAGATCGTGCCTTTAGAGCTAAGTATGATACTATAGAGTGGAGAGATAACAACACTGATTATGTGGCCTGGACTCTTGGGATGACAGGCTATCCCATCGTCGATGCAGGGATGCGTGAGCTTAATGCTACAGGATATATGCACAATCGAGTCAGGATGATAGCTGCGAGTTTTTTGACTAAGCATTTATTATTGAACTGGAGATTAGGCGAAGGTTATTTTGCTCAAAAGCTTCTCGATTTTGATCTTGCAAGTAACAATGGAGGTTGGCAGTGGGCATCAGGTAGCGGGACCGATGCAGCTCCATACTTCAGAATATTTAATCCCACTACACAATTACAAAAATTTGATAAAGAGCTAGTCTATGTTAAGCAATGGGTGCCGGAGTATGGAACCGAGGTTTATCTTCATCCAATTGTGGATCACAAATTTGCTCGACAACGATGCCTTGAGACTTATAAAAGAGCTCTGTCATAGAACACTATCTTTGGAAGGTGATGCAAGTAGATATAGCTGTAATAGGACAAGGGATAGCAGGAAGTACATTAGCGCTCGAACTATTAAGAAGAGATATAAGTTTTGTAGTTATTGATAAAGGTCTTGAGCATTCTGCATCGAAGGTTTCTTCTGGTTTAATCAATCCTATTACAGGACGCAATTATGTAAAATCATGGATGATTGATGTCCTATTACCAACTTGTATTTCTGTGTATTCCTCTTTTGAAAATCTATTAGGCAAATCATATATCAGGGCTAATCCTATAGTAAGATCCCTAGACTCTATAGAACAAGAAAATCAATGGCACCTTAGAGTTGGTGATGATGGGTATACTGACTATATATCTGAGGATTATCAAGGCCCAGACTATAGCAAATGGTTCAACGATACGTATGCATTTGGAGATGTTAAGGGATCATTTAATATTGATGTAGCGAGTATGTTGAGTGATTTTAATGCATACTTATCTGAAAGAGGTCTCTTGGTCAGAGAAGATATAAATTATAGCCAACTGGCAATTAATCCTCAATCGATACAGATATCTAACATCCAAGCGAGATATGTTATCTGCGCTGAAGGTTGGGCCGTTAAAAACAATCCTTACTTCTGTGATCTATCTTTTAGACCGGCGAAAGGCGAAGTTCTCATTTGTCAAATAGAAAAAATACCTATAGATCATATCCTTAAGTTTCATAAGTTTTTAGTCCCACTTAATGATGATGGTTTGTTTTGGGTAGGAAGTAACTATGAATGGAAATTTGTGGATAATAGCCCCACGGAGAAGGGGAGGAGTGAGATACAATCATACTTAGATACCTATCTTAAGGTAGATTATAAAATCATGGATCATCTCGCTGGCGTTAGACCAGCTACCAAGTATCGCAAGCCTTTGATAGGGAGACATCAAAGGTTTTCTAATTTATTCATCTTAAATGGCCTTGGCACAAAGGGTATCAGTCTAGCCCCTTATTGGTCTAAGAGACTCATAGCACATATTTTGGATGGCGCCCCATGCGTCATTGACGGTATTCCTAATGACCTATTTGCATAAGTACTTTACCTCTATTGACCCATTGTATTGGTCAGCTTATAGTTGTTGGTTACGATACTTATGCTTTTTTCTGCTATGTTGGTCGTTTCCCATTTAGATTCTTTCTTATCTTTTTTTCTTTTGGTCTTAGCCCTCATGAGCATTCCACTTGTTAAATGAGAATACATTTCATTCTTCTCATAAAAATTTGGAGATAGCTGTTTCATCAATCTTCCGTAGCTATCGGACCAACTTGTACCTGCATCCATACAGATGTAGAATTCGCTTTCTTCTTCGTCGGTCTTTACTTTATAACCTTTAGACTTGCAGTCCAAAATAGTTTTTGATTTGATTTCAGATACTTCAACATCTGCCATCTCTTTTTCCATTTCTTTTTCAATAGCTGGTTGAAACATCTTGGCCATACCCATCACATTAGGTATTGCCGTAGCTGTTTTTTCGTCCTCATTAAATATGGTCATCACATCATTGTCAAAATCATAAACCATAAGTTGCACTCCATCTTCTTCCTGCTCCATACCAAATATGCCTTGACTATTACTAGTAAGTAATTTCATCTGGTTAGGTTTTTTCGATCCGTAATCATACACTTCAATGTCTATTATTCTATCAAATTGGTATACGTCTGGTAAGTCTACAGTGCCAAACATATTTCCAAACATGGCTTGCATTGCTTTTTCTCTTTCTTCATCATTTTCAAACTCCTCTTCCTCCCAATCCTTACCATAGCGTTCTTTGTATTGTGTTTTAAACATCTCATCATATATATTATCCAGTGGACGTACAGCTCGATTAGCCAGCTCTGTTGATATTCCTTCTACTACCTTGTCCTCGACTCGTTGTCCGATTTTGTCAGCGGTGCGGTCAAGCATTTTTTTGAAGAGTTGAGCATCAAGATTAGTATTGACGACAAGAAAGATGATTGTAGATATGATAGATAATTTCATTTTGATTGAATTATTTTTTCCAAAGGTAAGGATTGTCCCTTTTTTAAGGGATAGAGTATTCCCTAATATACTTTAATATCCTTTTTTACTGATACTTCTAATAAGGACTAGACAAAGT
>CAZJHC010000377.1:0-3287 GCA_964545645.1 uncultured Saprospiraceae bacterium | reverse complement strand
ATATTATTCTTCCTATTTGCATTGGCGCAGCGTTACAAGGCCTTCTTACAAGTACAAACAGAAAATACGATGATCAGCATCAATCTAGCTGAAAAAGATACCCTCTTAAGGGAGATTCATCATCGAGTAAAGAATAATCTCCAAGTAATCTCTGCCCTATTGACACTACAGTCAACGCACCTTAAAAACGCCCAGGCTAAGTCCGCATTGCAAGAAGGACAGGATAGAGTTCAATCCATGGCACTGATACATAAAGACTTATATCAGCATGACAACCTCAAAGGAGTCAATTCTAAGGATTATTTTGAACAGCTGATTGATAACCTCCTCAGGTCTTACAATATTAATGAAGCAGCAATACAATTAAATCTTGATATCGAGGAGATCAATTTAGATGTAGATACGATGATCCCTTTGGGCCTTATGGTCAATGAGCTCATCAGCAACTCGCTAAAGCATGCTTTTGAAGGTATCAAAAATGGTGAACTTCGAATCAATCTTAAAGAGCAGAATAATACCCTCTGGTTAACTATTGCTGACAATGGAGTAGGAGTGACAGATATAACTGAGATGGAACAAAAGTCTTTTGGATATTCTCTGATTAAGAGCTTTGCAAGAAAGCTGGATGCGGAGATGTCTTTTAATCAGTTAGATGGCTTTGAGGTAGTTTTGACCATTAAAAATTATAAGAAGATTTAGGTTGAAACCATACTTTAGTATGGTTGCTTCTATAGTGATTGAACGATTTTTCGAAGAAAATTGACCAATATGAAAAAGATTATTTCAACAGTAACTTTAGTTTTATTGTGTTTATCCTTTCATAATAGTGGTAATGCTCAATGTCATCAAGATGATTTTACTGCATTAAGAGATTTATATGTTGGAACAGATGGAGATAATTGGGACGATACTGTAGGATGGCATTTAGTTAGAGAACATAGAGCTCCTCCGATTAATTGTGACTTGAGCTCGATGAGCGGGATTACAAGGAGTTTTTCTGGAGATTATCGAGTGAGCAGAATATCTAAATCTGGCTTAAATGGCCCTATACCTCAATCGATAGAACTTTTGGATGACTTAGAGAGACTAAGAATCATTGACTCTAAAATTACTGGTTTCCCTAGCACTTCTGATGGAATGCCTAATCTCACTTCGGTTCAACTTACTAATGCAGCATTAACAACTTTCCCTACAGTCCTTTTCACGTTCAACACTTTGCAAAAAGTTAATCTAAGTGATAATAACTTTGATAGTGAACTGTTAAGCCCGGATATAGGGTCACTCACAGAATTGCAAGAACTTAAGATAGAGAATTCAGAATTAAAAGGGCCAATTCCTAAGGAGATAGGGAACTTGACAAAGCTGATTGAGCTTGATTTAGATTATAATTTTTTAACCGAAATCCCCGATGAAATTGGACAACTTACAAACCTCAGAATACTCACATTAAAAAGTAATAACATTAAGTATTCGCTCCCATCAACGGTTGGGAACCTAGATAGTTTGAGATGGCTTTCCCTATCTAAAAATAATTTTGGTTCACCACTCCCATCGAGCATAGGTGATCTTACTAAGTTATTCAGACTTGATTTGTTTAAATCAGGCTTTACGGGGCCTATCCCTAAAGAGATTGGTCACCTTTCTAATCTTTGTTATTTTCGAGGCTCCTTCAATGATTTTACCTCTTTACCTGGTGAGATAGGACAGTGTTCTGAATTACAGACTTTAGAGTTATCTGATACATTAATAGATAGTATTCCAAATGGTATAGGCGATTTGGATTCTCTGACCCGTTTTTCAATGACATCAAGCCAAGTTTCCTATATGGACCCAGATATAGGTGGGCTTGAGAATATAGAATATTTAGATTTAAATGATAATCCGCTGCAATCGATACCAATTGAAATTGGAGAGTTAGAGACGCTCAAAGTTCTCAGTTTTTATGCTTGCGAACTCGAGAGTTTACCATCTTCAATAGAAAATTTGGACAATTTGACTATTTTGAATTGTCTCTCAATGAACTCAGTGGTCATATGCCTTGTCAGCTAGGGAGTATGGATTCATTACAATGGTTAGATATTGCCTTCAACAATTTTAATGGATGTTATGATACCAATTTACTATCGCTTTGTGGAGCCCAAGTTGGAATTGGACAATATGAAGATTTTTTTGGCAAAGGCAACAATTTACCTGATTGGGATCAATTTTGTCTTGATCAAGCTTATGCATGTCCTTCTTATCATGACACTATTTATTGGGAACTTTATGATACCGTAACATGGTCACAACGTATTGTTTGGGATGGAAGACAAGTTCCGTCAGAGTATGAAAAAGTGCATATAACAGTTGAAGGCAATGCTTTGAACACTACTGAGCTCCCAGATACATAGAGATAGATAGCGCCTTCCATGCTCAGGCTTATACTTTGGAGATAGATCAAGGTGTAGAGTTCGTTTGCCCGCCTGGCGCAACACTTGAGGTTTATACTGCTACCAATTATACTTACCAATCAGCATGTCAAGAATAATGAAATTACTCCGATTGAAACTCCCGCCACCCCAAAGTAAAAGTATGAATATGATCCCTTAGCCCCAATTCACCCCACTGCTAAGAGTGATGCAGAAAAGTATAATCCGACGGGAGATGATTTTAAATTTTGGCCCATCAAACAAATTGATCAAAAAGCTTCCTTATTATTATAGCGCATAAAAATCTTATACTATGGATGCTATATCAATAGGCTCAGTAGATCTAGCGGTCGTTATTATCTATTTCACAGGCATATTTGTCCTAGGACTTTGGATCGCAAGAGGTAATAAAACCAGTGAAGACTTATTTTTGGGAGGTCGGACGTTTACATGGGGGCTGATAGGATTATCCATCTTTGCCTCCAATATTTCGAGCTCTACCATTATCGGTTTATCAGGTGCTGCCTATAGCTCTGGCATAGTTACCTCTGTCTATGAATGGATGGCCGGTATCGCATTGCTTGTTGCGGGCGGGATTTTTATACCACTCTATCTTAAATCGAGGGTAACTACTATTCCTGAGTTTTTGGAGCTAAGATTTGATGTCCGTTCACGCAAGTTCTTTTCGATAGTGACCATATTCATGAGTGTCATGATTGATATGGCTGGTGGGCTGTATGCAGGATCCTTAGTTCTTACTGTATTTTTTGGAGATATAGCTATATGGCAGACCTCTTTTATGTTAGCAGCCTTTTCAGGTACTTATTCAGCTTTTGGTGGGCTTAACGGAGTTGTATCTTAGACCGCCCTGAAAGCTCT
>CAZJHC010000376.1:0-3302 GCA_964545645.1 uncultured Saprospiraceae bacterium | reverse complement strand
GCAGACTCTCTATAATATAAATAACTATCCGAAATACAATTATAAGAAGCCATTTCTTATGATATACTCTGCTGCCTTAGTCATTTTCTGGTCCATGGACCATATTGGAGTTTGTCGCGTCGATTTAAAGTAGATCCAATCTAGTCTCTTCTCTTCTATCTCAGAATTAACAAGCATCTGAATATTCGCTCTTCCATCACTAGGAATGTCGACAAATTTACCTAAGATATTTCCTGAATTATCGATGATCTGATAGACAGAAGCATAGCTTCCTTTCTTAGATAATTTAAATTTTCCCACAGTAATTAAAGCTTGAGTTATTTGACCATCTCTCACTATCAACTTACCTGGTTTTCTTTGAGGCAAATCTCCGAACATCTTGACAGTTCTTGTATGGTTATCTTTTCTTATAACATTCATACTATCAATATATCTTATCGCTTCCGGAATTGACTCTGCATCATGTGATGCTACATACTGATCAAATATCTCTTTTGTAAGACCCTCTTCTTTAAAGAATCCTAATTCTTCCAAATCCTTTGACAGTTTCTTTCCAAAATTCAAAGCAGCAATTTGTGGGACGGTCGATTTTGCCGCAAGTCCTGGTGCCTCAATATATTGAACATGTTGATATACCATCTCTTTGGTCTCATTAGGTAGTTTCGAGAATACAAGTGTTGAATCTTTTACTATCAATAGTTCTGAACCATCTAAGGTTTTTAGTGTAAATGTCCTCGGCTCTCCAATTCCTTTTTTCTTGGTTTTAACCACCTCATACTTCTTTACTTTATCAATTGATATGATGCCCTTTTTATACTTGACTTTTTGACCTTGCACTGCACCTAAAACAAATATGCTTAGCGCTATACATATTACTAACCTCATTTAGTGGATTTTTATCATTGAATAAATCTAATATAGTATAAAATAAATGAATATAATTCAAACAATTAATAATACTTGAATTCTTCTTCACATCTAATATCATTTTCAGCTTGATTCTGAAATGTGCATTGGAAATTTCCTTGATTAAAATCACTCGGCGAAATAACATAAGTATTTGGTTGTGACTTTTGTTATCTTATACTCCCGAATCACAATAACAAACCGCCATGACTCGCAAATCCTTTCTAAACAAAACAGGTATGCTTGGAGCTTCATTAGTTTTATTCAATGGTTGTGATTTTAAATCTACAACCGAAAGCACTGGAGCAATCGAAGGAATAAGTATCAAATCACCTCGCAAAGGCGAAAATATCTTCACCTATATTAAAAGAGAAAAGGAAGACTTTGACCTTACCTTTTATAGACAAATATTGGGCGCTGCTAATGAGTTTAAAGAAGGAGATCAGACACTAAGCATCAATGCCGACAGCCAAGCATCAAGAGCCAATGCACGGGCTTTGCTGTCTGCAACTCAACTGAAAGATCTCAATGACCATGCTGTTTATGAAGACGACATCTTAGCACTCATAAATAGGACAACTGAAAATGATCCTACCGTTCTTGATTGGACTTTAGGTGAGCTAAAAAGCTTTGTACTCCAAGAATCAGAAGCTAAAATAAAGCAGATCATGCCCTCCCTCCATAGCGATGTCATCGCTTGTTTGATCAAACTCATGAGCAATGAGGAGTTGATACAGATCGGTCAAAAGGTGTTTAACCCACTACCAAATAGTAACATAGGAAGCAAAGGATATATGAGCGCAAGAGTGCAACCTAACTCACCTACTGACCATCCAGAAGATATCATATGGCAGGTTTTCGACGCTTGGTCCTATGGCGTAGGAGATCTTCTTTTAGGTACTAATCCAGTGTCTAGCGAACCCAGTTCTGTTGCCAAGATAGAAGCTGCATTATTCAATATTTTAACCACTTTTGGTTTAGAGGAGACGATGCCTAATTGTGTCCTATCTCATATCGATGTACAAGCCGAGGTCGAAGAGATGGCACCTGGCACTACAGGCATCTGGTTTCAAAGCTTGGCTGGTACAGTGGCGGCTAATCAGACATTTGATGTGACGATTGATAAGATGTTTGATCATGCCGACAAGCGAGACGGACGATATGGTCTTTATGCAGAGACAGGCCAAGGTGCTGACTTTACCAATGGTCATGGAGAGGGATTTGACATGGTCATACACGAATCCAGAAAATATGGATTTTTACGTGCCATCAAGCAACACATGTCATCTAACAAATCATTTGAGGATACACCTTGGGTTATCGTCAATGATGTTGCAGGTTTTATTGGTCCAGAAGTATTTAGAACAAAAGAGCAATTGGTACGCTGTTGTCTTGAGGATACCGTGATGGGTAAGTTGCATGGGCTAACGATCGGATTGGACATCTGTTCGACATTACACATGGATGTCACTTTAGACGATCTTGATTGGTGCATAGAACAAGTGATGCCTGCTAATCCTGCATACTTGATGGCGCTTCCTACTAAGAACGATCCCATGCTCAGTTATCTCACCACTGCATTTAGCAATCATGTAAAAATACGTGAGCAGTTTGGATATAAAGTCAATGACGCTATGTGGGACTTCTTCAAAAAGATCCAAATCATTGATGCTAACGGAGAGCCAACAGAACATTTTGGTGATCCCACTTGGGTTTATTATCAATATCGCTTAGCGCAAAATGATGCACGCAGCCAAGAAGAAATTATAAAAGAAGGACGGCAAGCAATAGCTCGCATTAAGAAAAGAGGTGTGCCGATTGCAGAAGGCTATGGAGATAACATCTGGGATCTACATCCAGAATTGGATGATGAAGTACATCGACTATATGAAGATGCAAAAGTGAGTTTATGGACTGCTATGGAAATTTCTTTTGTTGCTGCTATCCCAAATTCAATTTTAATCGAAACAACATCAAAAGATAGAAAAGACTATGTCTATCATCCAGAATCAGGAGAGCAGTTGAGCCCACTATCTATAAAGGCATTACAAGAACTTTCGGACAATTGGAATAACAATATACCCGATGTACAAATTATAATTTCAGAAGGGCTCAACGCAAGAGCATTAATGGATGAAGGGCACCTAAATCCATTTCTCAATCAGCTAAAAAAATCGCTTGAAGCAAGTAACTATCGCGTCAGTAAAAACAATATAGTCATCACCCATGGTAGAGTGCGGGCGGGATATCAAGCTGGAGAAATTCTATTTGGAAAAGGAGACGCCCTAGCACAAAGTAATTTACCTAATGCGAATACCAAGAAAGGCATCATTCATATCATCGGCGAACGACCCGGATCAGGACATCATAATTTTTCAGCTTATATAACAGCAGCC
>CAZJHC010000375.1:0-3382 GCA_964545645.1 uncultured Saprospiraceae bacterium | reverse complement strand
ACCTAATATGACACGATGATTGATAATGGCAGCAGCTATAATCATTACTGGAAAGGCCCAAGAAAGGAGAGTAAGAACTCCTTTAGCAACCCAAAATAGAGCTATAATGATCATCACAAAAGTCAATAAAGCTACCAATGGATTGACTCGGCCTAATGTGAATGTTTTATAATTTGTCATAGTTTCCTTAGATGTTGTACTAAAATAACACCTTGATAAGCTGGTGTGTTACCAAATATCGATGAATCCTAGGATAAATAGGACCAATACTATGCAGCCACCTCCTCGCCAAATTGCATCTCATACAATTCTCTATATCTCCCTTTTTTGATCTGGATCAATTGGTCATGATCTCCATGTTCCAGGACCTTGCCTTGATCCATCACAAGGATGGCATCTGCATGTCTTATCGTTGATAATCTATGGGCTATAATGATAGAGGTTCTTCTTTCTATCAGTTTCTCGATAGCATATTGTATCACCTCCTCGGTCTCAGTATCTATTGAGGATGTTGCCTCATCTAAGATCAATATATCGGGATCAAATACTAGCGCACGCACAAATGATATCAATTGTCGCTGCCCCATCGACAGGTTAGCTCCTCGCTCCATTACCATATAGTCATAGCCATCCGATAGTTTTTGGATATAGTCATGGGCACCAATCACCTTTGATGCTTCTAATACTTTTTGCTTGGAGATCTTAGGATCATTCAACGTAATATTTTCATATACGCTGCCATAAAATAAAAATACGTCTTGAAGTACAATGGCCATTCTTGACCTTAGATCATCGAGTTTGTAAGATCTAATCTCCTTATTGTCAATCAATATCTGACCTTCATCAATATCATAGAACCTAGTCAGGAGGTTAATCAAAGTAGTCTTGCCAGAGCCTGTACTCCCAACAATCGCAAGCGTCTCTCCTGATTTAACAGAAAATGAAACATCGCCAATCACTTTATTCACACCATCATAGGCGAATCCAACTTGGTCAAAATGGATATTACCCTCTAACCTTGGTACTGCCTGATATCCATTGTCAGGTATTTTTTCTTGATTGTCCAATACTTCAAATACCCTATCAGCAGCGACCATTCCCATCTGCAGTGTGTTAAACTTGTCTGCTAACATACGCACAGGTCTAAAGAGTAAATCAATATACCAAGGAAATGCCAACAATGCCCCAAGAGTTACATGATCACTTATCACAAATCGTGCTCCCAGATAGACCAAGATAGATAAGGCCAGATAATTGATAAACTCTACCGTCGGGAAGAAAATCGCATAATAATTGATCGCATCAAGATTAGCCTGAGTGTAGCTCCGATTTATTTTTTTGAACTTCTTCATCTCTTGCTCCTCAGCATTGAAGATCTGAACGATGCTCATCCCGCTGATACGTTCCTGCAAGAAGGCATTCATATTAGAAAGCTGCGTACGCACTTTTTCAAATGCTACCTTAACCTTTTCTTTGAAAATATAGGTCGCAATCATCAAGAGAGGCAGGGTTGCCAAGACCAGGAGTGTTAATCTCCAACTGGTTGCAAACATAATCCCGACCACAGCGAATATGCTCAATAGGTCAGCAACCATAGTGATTATACCCTGTGTAAACACGGTATTGATCGTCTCAATATCATTGATAGTTCGAGTTGTTGCACGACCTATAGGAGTCTGGTCAAAATACCTCAACCTTAATGAAAGAGTATGTTTGAAAACATCGACTCTCAGATTCCTTATGACATACTGACCTAATAATGAACTATTGTAAATTAAAAAATAGCGCAATATGGAAGTCAGAAATATGACAAATACAAATACTATCGAAATCTTGTACAATCCCGACAAGTCCTCCAGCAATATAAAGTCGTCAACCATAACCGAAACAAGGTATGGTCTCAGCATAGATACTGGAGCAAGGACAATAGCCAAAAGTATAGTAGATAGAAAAAGCCATCGATAAGGCTTAGCCAGACTGACTATTCTACTAAAGAGGTCTAAATCAAATTTCTTTTTCTTCGCTACGGCCACTAGATAATTATTATTAACTGTCCAAATATGGAACTATCGCTTTTCAGACATTATTTCTTGAAATGCTTTAATTTTTTGCAATAACTCGGTTTGAAGTGAGGGATCCTTGATGCCATTCTTAATATCAACATTGTCATGGTAGAGAGGAACTGCCATATTGCCTACCACATGACCTCCCATAAAAGGGAAAGTAGTCGACGCCAATTCTATGACAGTTTTTCCACCCCTACTACCTGGAGAAGTTGACAGTAACAACATTGGTTTTGATTCCCACAGTTTACCTTCTATACGACTCACCCAATCAATAATATTCTTAAACGCAGCAGTATATGAACCATTATGTTCTGCAAATGAAATCAGAATCCCAGCAGCCCCTTTTACCAGCGTCTTAAAAAGTTGTGCTTCCTTGGGATATCCATCTATGAGCTCTCGATCCACCGAAAAAATGGGCATTTCGAAATCATTCAAATCGATCAGCTTTATCTCAAAACCATTAATAAGCGAGGAAGCATATTCCGCCAATTGGGCATTTATTGATGACCTACTGTTGCTCGCTCCTAAAGTCAAAACATACTGAGTCATAAAAATCACATTTAAATTCGAACATAGTTAAAGTAACAAAGTTGACTTAGTAAAAAATAAGCCTCTATTTTGTGCTCATGATAGATGCTATATTATTGGCGGCAGGAAGTTCTGTACGTATGGGAAGTGTTAATAAATTGACACTTAACTTTGGTGAGCAGACAGTATTAGCAACTGTTATAAGTCATTTAAAGCGAAGTAAAGTCGATAGAATCAATGTCGTAGTGGGACACGAACATGATCAGATTATTAAGCAAATAGATAATGATAGCGATGTTCAAATTATTTATAATTCGATACATCGTAAGGGTCAAATGAGTAGCATCCAAGCCGCCATGGGCCAAGTTAGAGATCAATCTGATGGGTTCATGATATGTCTTGGAGATATGCCATCCATAACTCCAGAAGAGTACAATTACATCATTGATAATTTCAGCGATATCAAAAGAAAACAAACGGCACCAATCGTGCGACCAGTATATAAAGAAAGTGTTGGACATCCTGTTATTTTTGATCCTGTATATAAGCATACTATCATAGATCAATCACATCAATCAAAATGTCAGCGTATCATAGATCAGCATCGTGATTCGTTTATTGCTATTCCAGTGAGTTCGGTCAATTATTTTTTAGATATAGACAATGAAGAAGATTATAATCGTTTGATACAATATGCCTCACCTAATGAATAGAGTTATCATGCCATATAATTCCATATTTCTATCTATAGGAATTGTCTTATTAATTATAAGTGCTTCTTGCTCAGC
>CAZJHC010000374.1:0-3422 GCA_964545645.1 uncultured Saprospiraceae bacterium | reverse complement strand
TTTCGAACCTAAAATGAATGCGGTAACGGCGGATTATAATGCTATCAAATTGGATATAAAATCATGGTTATGGATAGGCTTTTTGCTATTGATTCTTAGCATGGCAAAAAATATAGCAATTGTAGGAGTAGTAGCCGTAGCCGTTTATTTTATATGCTATAAAAAATGGAAACATGCTGCCCTGACGATAATTAGCTTTGGTATATTTAAGATGCTCTATGAGATACTATTGAGATTCGTTTTTCAGGTGAATCCAAGCGGACAATGGGAGACAATCAAATACAAAAATTTCTATAATAAAGCTGAAGGAGTAGAAGACTTTTCAGGCTTCGTCAATAGAATGCTCGAAAACTACAATCATCATGTCTCAGTAGATTTTTACAAAACTCTAGGATGGCGCTCAGATCTTAATGGAGTGCTCGAAAGTTCATGGATGTGGTCGATATTGTTTGGCGCAGTATTCCTTATGTCTCTTTGGCATCACTATAAAAACAATCGAAAGTTGTTTTTGATTGGGCTCTATCTTGGTGCACTTCAGACAGGTTCTTATATAGCACTACAGACTCATTGGAAACAGGACAGAATGATTATTGCCTATATTCCGCTCATACTGATTTTTTTATTTACAGCATATAGCGATTTAATCAAGAGGTATTTTCAGAAGTATCACCTTGTTAGCATTGGAAGTACCTTTGTCTTGATTGCCTTAATATCAACGAACGGATTGTTAAGAAATATTAAGTTCAATCAACATAAAATATCGGGATTTATGTCTGGAGATATTTACTCTGGCTATACTCCAGATTGGCAGAATTACCTCAAAATGGCTGATTGGGCTGATCAAAACCTGGATCAATCAAGCGTCATCGCTGTTCGGAAGCCAAACAGCTCTAAAGTGTTTTCATCTGGAAGAGTTAAGTTTCATGGACTCTTTAGTAGTACTCAAGATCCAGGAGAAAAAGTTCTTTCTGACTTTAAAGAACGTAGTATTACGCACATCCAATTATGCAATATCCGACTTAATCCAGCGCAAGCAATAGAAGGACAGATACTAGGTACGACATACTCTTATGCACGGAGCATCGAAGATTTCAAACCAGGCACGCTTCAAGGAGTGCATAAAATAGGTAATGCTGAGCCTTGCACCCTGTATGTCATAAACTATGAATAGGGCTAAATAGCTCTAAGAAAACTTGATCTTATTCATCGCAAATAATACCATTCGAATTAAGATCATACCATGCCTGAATCTACTAATATTGGTATCACCGTACGTACGATCCCGATATCTTATAGGTAAGTCGATAATCTTCAAATTGAGCTTATAAGAGCCAAACAAAAGATCAAAATCTCCAAATGGATCAAAATCTCCAAAGAACTTGCGGTTGGCTGCAAGCTTTTCATAGTCTTCTCTGAACATGACTTTGGTGCCACATAATGTATCTTTGATAGGTTGATCCAGCAACCATGAAAATACATAGGAGAAGAACTTATTACCCAACATATTAAGGAATCTCATCGCCTCATCTTCCATCGGATAGACAAGACGAGAGCCGTTAATGAAATCACCCTTACCCGATGTTAAAGCATCATAAAATTTAGTCAAATCTTCTGGAGGGACAGTTAAGTCTCCATCCAAAATCATCATAATATCCCCGGAAGCCATGGCATATCCATGCTTGACCGCATCATATTTTCCTTTGCCAGGTTGTTGGGTGATCTTTATATCATGGCTGTCACGATATTTTTTCTCGATGCGTTGTACCTCCTCCCAAGTATCATCAGTTGAGTTGCCCTCTACAAAAATAATTTCTGTATGGGATCCCAATTTTGGTGTTTCCTTTATAGCTCTTTCAATGTTGCCACTTTCGTTTCTTGCAGGTATGACAACACTTACAGAGTATTCAACTTCAGAAGACCTTTCGGCAATTCTCGCTACTACAAGCTGGTTCAAACAAAAAATATTAATAAGAGGTAGTCGTGCTATGTACTTATTAAAGAGGGTCGAAATCAAAGGAATATAAATAGGTAATAATACCCTGCGATTAGTTCTAAAAACTTCGAATCCGGCTAAATATGCCAAATTTTCTATATCTCCTTTCCCCAGCCAATTTTGCTCTGGAGATCTCTTCTTTACTCCAAAGAGTTCTCCAATTTTCAATATTGGTTGCCAGACTCTATTATATCCTGTAATAAATACCTTAGTCCGCTCATGTGACACCTTTCGTACTAATTTCAGCACTTCCAATACATTATCAAAGCAACCAACAACATTAGATAGGATTATGACATCATATTGATCTTTGAGCCTTAACTCGTGAGCATCCATCAATTCAAATTGAATATCAGGAAAAGACTCTTTGGCTATATCAATGAGCGCAGGCGAAAAATCCACCCCTGTCTTTTTACTACCTTTTATCTTTGCCAGGGTTTCTCCATGACCACATCCTATTTGAAGGATGCTTTGGTCTTCTGTGATGAAGTAATTGAAATATTTAATAGAATCATTCCAATAGTAAGAAAACCTCTTATAATACCCTTTGTACTTAGGCGCTAAGGTTTCATAATAGTCGTACCATCTTTTAGCAGTCTTATTCATCAATATTATTTATACTACTTTGGCAATTGCATTTATTCCTCCACCCTCTGGGATGTATTTCATTAGTTCACTCACCACTATAGGAAGAGGATTCTTCTTAGTTTCAGAAAACAACTTATAACCCAAACCATTAAGTATGCTTAGATATTCCTCTAAAGAATCTCCTCTTTCTTCAAGCAAATAAGGGCAAAACTCAAGCAACATAGTTGGTTTGAAATCTTTGAGCGTATAGAGTCCGCTCCTCATCACCTTGCATTCGTATCCGTCGACGTCAATCTTAATAAAATCTATACGATCAATTTTACTCTTTTGTACCATATCATCGAGGCTAATATGATTTGCCTCAGAAATAGAATTTAAGCTCCCCCTAAGTACTTCATGCTTCTCTTTTTTTGAGTCAAAACTCCAGCTTGAATATAACTGCTTAGGGCTGTCAGAATCCTTTGCTTCATCAGTTAATATCGCTTGATATGTTTTGATACGTTTGGCAAGATCAGGGTTCAGTGAGACATTCTTCTCTAATTTATCAAACGCCCAATTGGTAGGTTCTACAGCATGGACTGTACCTTGATCACCAAGTAGAGATGCCAGCTGTAAGGTATGTCCTCCGATGTTGGCTCCTATATCAATAACCGTGGAGTCCTTTTTCAATATTTCTTTATAGGCAGCGTAGGACGGAAATTCATAAGTCCCGAACAAATAGATATAATAATCTATTCCCTCATCTAAATCCAAACACCAATTGATACCTTTCCTATTACATGTTAATTGGTTGTAATCTGACCCTTTTATCCTTTCGTAAGATTTTGAGAATTGATTGGCG
>CAZJHC010000373.1:0-3451 GCA_964545645.1 uncultured Saprospiraceae bacterium | reverse complement strand
TGTATTGAAAGATTATGGTACGGGTGCGATTATGGCTGTTCCAAGTGATGATGACAGAGATAAGCTATTCGCTGAGAAGTTTGGTCTTGATATAATCGATGTCGTTGATAAGAGCAACTACCCTGGAGCTACGCTCAAAGACAAAGTTGGAATCATCATCAATAGTGACTTCCTCAATGGTATGGAAGTTCCTGATGCTATCCAGGCCGCCCATCAGAAAATAACGGAATTAGGTCGTGGAAAGGCCGTCGCTAATTATAAACTAAGGGACGCCAACTTCAGTAGACAGCGATATTGGGGAGAGCCCTTCCCGATCACCTATGATCAAGAGGGCCAAGCACATGCCGTGCCGTTAGATCAGTTGCCAGTAACCCTACCAGATACTAATGATTTCAAACCGAGTTCTGGTGGCCAATCTCCATTGGCACGCATCACAGAGTGGGCTAAACCAACACCCACTACCACAAGAGAAACGGATACCATGCCGGCAGTAGCAGGATCTTCATGGTACTTCTTACGATATATGGATCCACATAATCCCGATGCATTTGCTTCCCAGGATTCTGTAAATTATTGGGCGTCCGTAGATCTTTATATAGGTGGATCAGAACATGCTGTGGCGCACTTGATGTATGCTCGATTTTGGCATAAATTTTTATTTGACAAAGGATTGGTGCCTACTGATGAACCGTTTAAAAAACTGATTAATCAAGGCATGATCCAAGGAGTCATAGAACATATACTCCTTAAAAAAGATACTGAAGAAGTAGAATTTTACTGCGCTAACAAAGTCTCCGAAGAAGAAATGGAGCAATATACAAAGCTCTATGTCCATATTGATTTTGTATCTGATTATGAATCAAACAATCAGACGTACTTAAGTCTAAAAGGGCTAAAGGAGTATTTCCAATGGAGAAAATTTGATAAGGCAACATTTCATCATGAAGGAGGAGTAACAACTCTTCGAAGAGATGGAGATAGCATAGTTCTTGATCAGGAGCCCTCGGAGATTAAACTATGTACCGTCTCGGAGATTGGCAAGATGTCCAAGTCACGATACAATGTTATCAATCCTGACGAAGTGACCGCCCAGTATGGTACTGATTGTTTTAGGATGTATGAGATGTTCCTCGGACCTATCGAACAATCCAAGCCTTGGGATATACAAGGCATCGACGGAGTTAGTAAATTCCTCAAAAAGTACCAAGGCCTTTACTATCATGAAGACGCTCTTAACTTGTCTGATGATAAGGCGACTGCTGAAGAGCTGAAAACACTCCATACTTGCTTGAAGAAAGTAAACTCAGATATAGAAAACTTCTCATTTAATACGGCCGTAAGTAGTATGATGGTCTGTGTCAATGAGCTGAGACGACTCAAATGTAACAAGAGAGAGATACTGGAACCACTGGTCAGATTAATCGCACCATTTGCCCCGTTTATCAGTGAAGAGTTATGGAGTCAATTGGGCAATGACACTTCAGTTCATCTGACCTCCTATCCTATCCATGACGAAAAGCATCTGATCGAGGATACCATATCATATCCGATATGTATCAATGGTAAAAAGCGTGGACTTGAGACCTTTGATGCTGATATCAGCAGACAAGACATCTCCGAACAGGTCAAGAACTTAGACTACGTGATTAAGTGGATAGAAGGCAAGCCAATCAAAAAAGTCATAGTAGTTCCAAACCGCATGGTTAATATCGTAGTATGATGTAATTAATCTTCGAAAGTGGTGAGATGTCTTGATGTAGGAACATTTGGTTCAATTATTTAATTTTCAAAGGATGATATCTCCTAACACTTTGTGCCTTGACCTCCTCTAAGGATAAGGTCATAGGTTTTAATTTTTGCGCTGCAAAAAGCTCCATCTGGTCAGTATAATGTGGACTATCTGGTTCTGCTGAGCTACCGAAAGCATTGATCGTCTCGATAATGGGTAATGTGTCTTGGCTGAACCGTACCAGTTGAATATATGACTCACCAGCAGTTGCCCTGTAACTTCCATCCTCTTGAGGTGATCCATAGATTGCGGCTAACACATCTGTACCTCCATCCAGAGGTAAGTTGACCTCTCCTCTGGAGTGTCTCATCACCTTAGAAAGTGGTACTGCCAGCGTACCATGAACTTTTGTTAGCTCATCTGATGCGGCCTTTATAGCCTTGATCGCATCATCTATAGTGATGCTCCCACCTCTAATATATCTTTCTGATTCTTTTAGTTCAGTATTGAGGAAGTGTAGGGTGAGCAAGAACAATGGGGCGGTTGTATTAGACTTATCACATCGTCGATTCCAAGTATTGAGCATAATAATAGCTTCCTTAAGGTCTGGATGTTCTTCAGCAACCAACTGCAAGACAAGCTCCAAATTCATGATGGCAGGTTGTTGCAACTGTTGGGGATACTGGACATCATATTTTATATTCTTAAAGTCAGCATAAGTCAGCTGATCATACTCAGCTATTAGCTCCAGGAATCTTAAAGAACGATTATTCTCAATATTAGGCTCTTGATAACCATAGATGGCATGTGCCTCTTTATAGGTTGGATTAGACACACTATCTGTGGATGAGAAAGGGCTGTTATTAGTATTAAAAACAAATCCAGAAGCAGGGTTGACAACTTGAGGTAAGGAATCTAAAGGTACTACCCTATCATCCCATAAAAGCTTGTGATCATTACCAGGCATTATCTCTCTCCAGTTGTATCCAGGCTCTCGCTCAGGGAACCTGCCATTGCTCAGATACATGATATTATGCTCCCGATCAGCATAGACTATATTGGTGCAAGGTATCGCCTGCATCTTCAATGCTTGAATAAACTGATCCAAACTGGCGGCCCTCCCCATGTGATACCATTGCTCTACTGCGGCCACGGCATCATGAGCGGCAAATCTCCAAGCATATGTGCCATGATCGGTAATAAAAGCAGGACCAAATATAGATGTATACTTAACTCTTTTGACTGGTATTTTAATAGGTCCCGCCACTTTCATCCAAGCCCAAACAGACTTCTTGTCCAACGTATACCACTGGCTATCAACCTTATATCTTAGTTCATCATTTGGATCAATTTCAAGTTTATAGACGTCAGAAAAATCCGCATGATTGACAGTATGTGCCCAGCCCAAGTATTGATTCGTCCCATGAAAAATCGTAGCACCTCCAGGAAATGTTCCGCCCAGTATATTTTGTCCTTCGTCAGAGATGAGATGCGCCTCATACCAAGAATACCACCCTTCGAGTGGCTGATGCGAGTTTACCGCCAAAAAGGTTTCCTCTTCGACTGTTTTGATATTGGAAATAGCGATCGCATTCGATCCTTTAGGAAAATTTGACTTAAGATCCTTGACAATTTTACCATTAAGTATTTTTTGAAGATCAGTGCCAGCGCCAGATATCTCCACCAATCCCAACATATAGCCAGCCACTACATCTTCTGGGC
>CAZJHC010000372.1:0-3473 GCA_964545645.1 uncultured Saprospiraceae bacterium | reverse complement strand
TATCTGCATGGCACGAGTTTCGTCTGAAATAGTGTTATTTTTTTATATTTCAGACTAAACTCATGCTAACAGCCCATGCATTTAATGCACGAGTTTCGTCTGAAATGTGTTATTTTTATGTACTCTCAGACAAAACTCATGCAAAATACAAACAATGAAATTAGTAGGAAGAGAAAGGGAGCAAGACATACTGCAGCAAGCTATGGCAAAAGAATCTTCTCAGTTAATCGCCGTCTATGGAAGGAGGAGAGTCGGTAAAACCTACCTTATTGAAAATACACTATCCAGAGAAATTATTTTCGATGCAACAGGAATCAAAGAGGCGAGCATACGTATACAAATTAGCAACTTCCAAGCACAAATTGTAAGGCGATCCAAAAAGTTCAGCAAATCACGGACACCAGAAAATTGGTTGGAAGCATTTCAATTACTCCAAAAATACATAGAGTCAAAAGGTAAAAAGAAGAAAGTAATCTATATTGATGAGTTCCCTTGGTTCTGTAGCCAACGCTCAGAGTTCCTTCCTGTATTCGAGCATTTCTGGAATAACTTCTGTGCCAAAAGAAATGATCTGGTCGTCATAGTCTGCGGAAGCGCAGCCTCATTTATGGTTAATAGAGTCATCAACAATAAAGATGGTCTACATGGTCGAATTTCAACGATCATAAGATTGATGCCCTTTAATCTCTATGAGACTAAAGCCTACCTGAGATACAAAAAGATCAACTGGGATCACTATGACATTGTACAGTGCTACATGATACTCGGCGGTATACCGCATTACCTTAACCAACTAGATAATCGATATACGCTACCACAAAACATTGATAGGCTTTGCTTTGAAAAAGGAGGGCAGCTTACGAACGAGTATAATCAAGTACTAATATCCTTATTCACCAACTCTGCACTCCATAAAAGTATTATTATAGAATTAGCCAAGAAAAGGAAAGGACTATCGAGAAAGGTACTCAATAGCAATCTCAACAAAGGAAATAACAAAGCCTTTACAAAGGCAATCGAAGAATTAGAAGAATCAGGGTTCATCCTTGAATCTCCTTCTTTTGAACAGAAAAAAACCAAAACCCTCTTTAGATTAAATGATGAATTTTGCTTTTTCTACCTGAAGTACATCGATCAAAACAAAGGTCAGGGAAAGGGCACTTGGCTTCATTTATACAGCTCTCGATCCTTTGATTCGTGGTCAGGATTTGCGTTTGAGATGTTATGTATGAAACATACCTCCCAAATCAAAAAAGCACTAGGGATTTCTAAAGTTAGAACGACTACCCATAGTTGGGCATCAAAGGAGGCTCAGAAAAACACTCAAAAATCAGGTGCTCAAATTGATATGCTATTGAAAAGGCAAGATAGAAGGATAGATATAATTGAAATGAAATTCTATAACAAACCTTATACAATAACCAAAAACTATAGAGAACGCATGATTAACAAAAGAGACATCTTTGAAGAAGAAGTTAATCCCGATGAAGCACTGGCACTTATCATGCTTACACCTAAGGGCATTAATAAAAATGTACACAGTAATATTCTTACAGACCAATTGACCATGGACATTCTTTTTGAGAAAGACTGAAAAATTAATTTAAAAAGAATCTATTCAACTAAATTTTACTGACCCTTATTGAAAAAAGAAAAAACTAATAATTGTTACCAATAACACCATCGCAATCAAAGATATGAGGTACACAAATCCGATCATGATGAATTTTATAAATGACTTAATCCAACCTTGTCGGTAATAATATTTTATAGACAAAAAGAAAAATAAGATACTCAGTACTATCGCAATATCGTCTAAAACATTATCTATCCCTATAAATCTATGCCCAACCCAAAACAATAAAGAGGCCAGAAGGAAAGCAAACGTATGAATATTGAATAGGACGACAAGATGTTCAACATAATATCGCTTTCTTCTGATATATAGCAGTTTCATAAAAAGACCTTCTATTAAGATCACAGAAAAAACAATCCATATCAAGTTGCCTATGGCAAATCTCAAAGCACCAGAAGTATCCCTGATTGCTCTTAGAACCTGAGTCGCAATAACCTTTTCCCAGTACGTATTCAAATCATAGGAATTTATAAATTCATCCATTGACAATTCATACATATCAGCCTTTTTAAACCTATATGTTCTTGTCGTTAAGGAAGAATTGATAAATGCACCTCCACCTGTATTGGGTCCATTCACAGTGAATGAATCATTGCCTACCGGTACATCCCTAAATATTACTTTTTCTAAACTATCGATATCAACAATACCAAATCCATCAGCGATAGAATCTTTCATTAGTAAGAAGTCGTCATGGAGCTTGGCCTGTCCCAATTTTTCCATTGACTTTATATTTCCGCTACTCACCTCATCTAAGGGAATGATATCAGTTATCACTGCAATATGAATAATTAGGGCTACCAGAAAAAAACGAATCGGATTGAGATATCTCTTCCGCTTCCCTTGCATAAACTTCCTACTGAGATAACCTGGTACCGGCAACCACTTTAGAGACGTATAAAGGCCATTTTCAAGATTGAAGATCCCAGAGAAAAATTCCGCTAATAGGGTCCAGACTGACAATTTAGAATTATGGATCTTTTGACCACAGTCAGGACAAAAGAGATGCTGGTCATCGAGGTTATTTTGACAATTCAAACAAATGTCCATCGAGTCATGCCGTATTCCCCTTTTTCGAAATTTGGCCTTAGAAGCCAACCAAACAAATATGAAATCCCACGGCATGATTAATTCCTTGTATTCTGGCAGCTAAACTACACAATGCCAATGATAGTATATCAGCCCTGCGTATGACATTTGCATTGATCTCCCCTAAATCCTAAGCTTTCATTTTTTTAGGCACCAGCAATGTGCCAAGATCAAATAAATAGATCGTAAGGAATTTTTATCAAGCTAAGGCCACAGAAATAGGACGAATCACAATACATTGTCGCTTCATATAATGACATCTTAGTGGAATTCAATAATGTACGAGAATATATAGGTCGCATCATCGAGAATATGCCATCTGATTGGCTACAGTTAACTACGCATCGTCTCGATATCTATGATGAAGAGCAGGCCAAAACACAGTTTTTAGATCAGTTCGATAAGCTCTATACAAGTGATAACTCAGAAGAATCCGCGCTCTATGACTTACCCACCGCCTATGACTACATTAGACTTGGGCATCCCTTGTCGAGTATATTGGAATGGCTAATCGCCAAATCAAATGATGTCAATCCCAATAACGTCATTAGTTTTTCTTCAAGTACCATAGGCATACTTGCTATCCTTAGAAAAAACCTGCTTGAAAATGTAAGTACACAAATCATCTATCAGGAAGCACTTCCAGATTGTCTGGATATAGAAGTACTGCGCAAGGTGTATGGCTATCAATTCGAATTAAAGCACATTAATGATTTTTCAGAGAGGGATCAATTCGAAGGAACTACAA
>CAZJHC010000371.1:0-3535 GCA_964545645.1 uncultured Saprospiraceae bacterium | reverse complement strand
TGTACGTCGATCATATTGTGTATACCACGTGACTTGAGAATGGAAGAGGCAATCATAGACCTGTATCCTCCTGCACAGTGTATATAGAATGGTTCGGACTTAGGGAATGATGCCAGATGATCATTGATCGAACTTAGCGGAGCATTTTGTGCTTCCTCTACATGTTCAGATTGGAATTCAGTATCCTTTCTTACGTCAAAGACTCTACTCTTAATGTCTTGGTATTTCTCATGTAGTGATGATGCAGGTACCGAATCAACCGTATCCGTATCAAATCCAGCATCCTCCCATGCATCTACGCCGCCACTGAGATACCCCAAGGTATTGTCAAATCCTACACGAGAAAGCCTGGTTATGGCTTCTTCTTCTCTACCTTCAGGAGCAATCAATAGGATTGGCTGCTTGACATCTATAATGAGCTCTCCTACCCAAGGGGCAAAAGACCCATCCAGTCCGATAAAAATACTGTTGGCGATATGCCCTGTAGAGAAGTCAAAAGGTGTCCTGACGTCTAACATGACAGCATCTGTTTCATTAGCCAATAATTCAAATTCTCTCGGGGAAAGAGGCTTCATCCCAGTCCCTATAATCTCCTCTATGTCGCCATAGCCTTCCTTATTTAACTTCACATTGAGTGGAAAGTAGGCTGGCGGTGGGCGTAATCCATCTGTGACCTCCTTGATGAATTCTGCACGAGTCATATCCGCCCTCAGGGCATAGTTCATTTTCTTCTGATTACCCAGGGTGTCTACGGTTTCTTTCATCATGTTTTTGCCACATGCTGATCCTGCGCCATGAGCGGGGTATACGATGATATCATCAGGCAGTGGCATGATCTTATTGCGCAAGCTATCATAGGAATGTCCCGCAAGATCTTCCATGGTCATATCAGCTCCTTTTTGTGCCAAGTCAGGTCGCCCTACATCTCCTAAAAAAAGTGTATCCCCTGTAAATATGGCATGCTCTTTACCCTGCTCATCGAGCAATAGATACGTAGTGCTTTCCATCGTATGACCTGGTGTATGGAGTACTATGATCGTAACTGATCCTATCTTGAACTCCTCCCCATCCACAGCGATATGTGCTTCAAAACTGGGGTTAGCATTGGGTCCGTATATGATAGGCGCACCTGTTTTATCTGCTAAGGTGACATGGCCGCTGACAAAGTCAGCATGAAAGTGTGTCTCAAAAATATATTTGATCGTGACATTATCATGTTGAGCTCGATCCAAATATGGGCCCACCTCTCTGAGCGGATCTATGATCGCCGCCTCTCCATTGCTGTGAATATAATAGGCCCCTTGGGCCAAACATCCCGTATAAATCTGTTCTATTACCATATTTTGGAATTATCTCTAATTAGTTGTTTTGAAATATGTACTTATCCAGATTACCAAGTGAGTCTGAATTCTTTGAATCCATCGCATCACTGACATTGAGAAAAAAGTTCTCCTCGCCAATCAATTTGACAAAACCATTCTTGTGAAATAGATCTCGTACTGGACCTTTTATATCTGCGAACTGCAATGATATGTTCATCTCATGGAGTTTCTCAGAAAGCTCCAGTAGTGTATTGATCGCACTCGTATCAACATGGTGGATTCCTCCTCCATCAATAATGAGTCTCTTTAACCCACTTCTTTCGTTTACCCTATTTAAAATGGTTTCTTTAAATGAACTACAGTTGGCGAAAAACAGGGGTGCATCATATCTAAGAATCATAGCCTCTTGTACGGTATCTAATTCATCAAACCGAGCCAGATTTCTATAAGTGTTAGAATCTGGAATCTGTCCCAGTTCAGCAATATGTGGATCAGATAATCTATACATCATAAGCATAACAGACACACCTACTCCTACTAGTAACCCTGCCTCTATACTGATGAAAATAGTCGCCAAAAAGGTGACAATGAAAGCAAGGAAATCATGCTTGTCTGTAACCCATAAATGCCTAGCTTCTTTATAATCAAATAGTCCCAAAACTGCTACAAGGATGATCGCAGCAAGTACGGCCTTAGGTAGGTAATAGAAATAGGAGGTTAGAAATAGAAGAGTAAGCATTACCAAAAGGGCACTTACTATAGCCGCCATCCCAGATTTGGCTCCAGATTGATCATTAACCGCAGTTCTAGAGAATCCACCAGTTACGGGAAATGCACTGAAAAAAGAACCCACGATATTCGCCATACCCAAGCCTATGAGTTCTTGATTTGGGTCGATGTCATAGTTCTTATGTTTGGATTGAATAGACTTAGCCACGGCGTATGACTGCATATAACTAATCAAAGAAATAGCGATGGCTATAGGCAATAGTTCTGTGAGTGCCTCAACAGTCACGAGTGGTATACTAAGAGTAGGTAATCCTGCAGGAACATCTTTTATAATTTGTACTCCCGCAGAATCCAATCCATAAAAATGGACAATGCCTATACCCAAAAAGACAATAATCAATGGCGTAGGAATCTTTCCGTTGATTTTTTTGAGTAGGACGATGAGGATTATAGACGATAATCCAATTATCAAAGTAGGGATATTGATATCTGAAAACCCATTCACGACACTCCCGATCGTTTCATGAATTTTTCCTTTCTCTAATTCTAATCCTAATAGGTTGCCAAATTGACTAAAACCAATGATAAGTGCGGCAGCAGAGGTAAAGCCAGCAATAACAGGATGAGATATCAGATTGACCAGAAAGCCTAGCCTCAGAGCTCCCATTAAAAACTGGATGATACCGATCATTAAAGCCAGCAAAATAGCATAGTTGATAAACTGAGCTGAGCCAATCTCACATATTGCTCCAACCCCACTCGCTACCAGTAGCGAAACCATCGCTACTGGTCCAATAGCTAGCTGTCGAGAAGTTCCTAAGATGGCATATATGATCAATGGAATCGTCGACGCATAGAGCCCATAAATGGGTGGTAGTCCGGCAAGCATCGCATAGGCCATTCCTTGAGGGATCAACATTACACCCACCGTGATCCCAGCTATTGTATCATCGACAAGAGATGCTCGATCGTAGTCTTTAGTCCAGGATAGTATCGGCAGGTATTTTCTCATCAGTCTTACATTGTTGTTGGAGCATTCATAATGTGACTTTCATTATATCAGACTGCACTTCTTCAGACAGTCCAAAAGACTCAACACTGAGGGGTCTTTCACAGAGTAAAAAACTTGCTTTCCGTTTTTCTCAGATCTCAACACGCCATTATCCTTCATTTTAGCGAGGTGGTGCGACATCATACTGATCTCACATTCTGCACCGATCGCTTTACATAGACTCGAAACATCCATGGACCTGTCAGCTCCAAGTAGCTGCAGGATATCAAGCTTAACTGGATGCGCCAAGATCTTCATAAGTCGAGCTCCTGCAACTAATTCCTCCCGTGATATGAGCTGGTCATTTTGAATCATCCTGTAATAATACAACATTTTAATACATGTTCAAGTGTTGTATTGTCGAAATTTGATTTGGGCCCTCATCCAACTCTCCCTGCCACCTCTTTTTAATAGAACGGAGCGATAAAACCTT
>CAZJHC010000370.1:0-3552 GCA_964545645.1 uncultured Saprospiraceae bacterium | reverse complement strand
ATATAACTACACTCTTATCAATTGTTGGCCTTGTTTCCCTTATCGACTTACTCCTTCGAAAAAAGCCCGTAGGTAAACAGTCCTAAGCTTTACCCAGCTAACTCTGGACTTTCCAAGAGTTCAAAGAATTGATTCAACTTAGGGGTAATGATAATCTCTGTGCGTCGATTCTTCTTGCGACCAGCGGCAGTGAGATTATTCATCTTAGGGATATATGATGCACGACCTGCAGCAGTTAGCCGTTCAGGATCTACATAGAACTGCTCTTGGAGGGTTCGTACGATAGCGGTAGCCCTCAGTACACTTAGGTCCCAATTGTCCTTCATCTTCGTGTTTTCTATAGGTACATTGTCCGTATGACCTTCGATGAGGATATTGAGTTGATCATGATCATTGATGACATTGGCGACCTTTTGGAGAACTTCATAAGATCGTTCATTGACCTTTGTAGAGCCGGTATTAAAGAGTAGATTGTCCGATATAGAAACATAAACCGCCGATCCTTTTACGGCTATTTCCAGATCATCATCATTAATGTCTATTAATGAACGCTTTAGATTAGTTACCAATGCGAAATTGATAGAATCTTTAGATTCTAATCTATCTGACAAGGTTTGAATGTATTCATTTTGCCTATTGATGTTTTCGAGGGAGCTTTGGATGCTTCTAGCTTCTGTCTGATTGATAATGGACATATCCGCCAATCGATCGAGGAGACTTGTATTACTATTTTGTAGGTGATCCAGCTGATCATTGAGCTGACCTATCTGATCTTCTTTGTTGATAAGGTCTTGTTCTAACTGTTTTACTTTATCCGTATTGCAAGATTGCGATAAGACTATAACAGCGATTAGCACTATTGATTTGTTCATGAGTTAAGGTTTAATTCAAATGTAACTGCTATAGTTTTGATGATAGTATCGGTCAAACCCTTAGATCATATCATGGTAAACTTGTATAAATTGAGGTATGAACCTAAATTTGATTAAATCCTATATTGAAAGATTCATCTTAGACCTTGATTCTTGGTTAGAAGAAAGCCAATTTTTATGGCATCATTATCAGCGTTTTGGAAATCACTGGACTTTGGATACACCTGATCTTAAGCCTATGATTTTGGATTGTTGTGATCAGAATGTCGCTCTTTGGTATGCCGATCATCACTATCCGATCGAGTCTTTGGTTACCTATATAGGACATAATCAGGAAATGATCCGTAGTACTTTTAGCGATCTGTATGACCAGCGTAAAGAGCTATCGGGCAGGGTAGATCGATTTTTATTTCACATAGATTGGATTCAAAAAGATTATAACAAGTCAACCTTGAGGCATACGATGCACTATCACGATATTGGTCTATGTCTCAGATACTTATCTATGCGTTATCCACAGGTTTATGCTTTTTATCATAGAGAGTCCTTTGATAAATTTCTTTTAGGAGTACAAGCCAAACAGGTTTCTAATGTATCCAGGATAGATCGATTTGTTAAAGTGTCTAATATCATTAAAAAACTCCTCACAGAGGAAATTCTAAAAAGGGATACAATGCCTGTGGCCTTAGCACCAATAATCCAAGACTATCCTATGATCTTAGTTTACCTCTATTATAGAGAGGCCTCAGAGAGATATTGCTAATATTCTTTTTTGTGTGATAATGACTAATTGGTAATATTGAGAAATATAATTATACGAACATGTACAAAACATTGCTTATAGAAGAACAGGGTTCATTTTTGATTATCACGATCAATAGGCCAAAGGCCTTGAATGCTCTTAATCATGATGTCTTTACAGATCTTATTGAGGCCTTTCAGCATAATATTGACCCAGGTAAATATAGAGGAATCATTATCACAGGGGCAGGGGATAGGGCCTTTGTGGCTGGAGCAGATATCAAGGAATTTCTCAGTTTGGATAGTAGCAGTGCTATGTCTTTATCCAAGCGAGGTCAAGATATATTTGCTGTTATCGAAAATTATCCAATACCCGTCATTGCAGCCGTCAATGGCTTTGCATTAGGTGGTGGATGCGAGCTGGCGATGGCTTGTCATATGAGGATAGCGGGTGCCAATGCCAAATTCGGTCAACCAGAAGTGAATCTTGGTATTATTCCAGGTTATGGCGGCACTCAGCGCTTAGCACAATTAATAGGTAAAGGCAAAGCAATGGAGTTAACACTTACTGGAGATATGGTAGATGCGACTGAGTCCTATCGCTTAGGCTTAGCTAACGCCGTATGTGATGCTGGAGAGGAAGTATCATCAGCCTTAACAATGCTAAAGAAAATATCCAAAAAAGCACCGCTTGCCATCATGGAATCTATCAAAGCCATCAACGCTGGTTATGTCGATGGGCAAGATGGTTATACTGCCGAAGTCCAAGGTTTTGGACGGTTAGCCCAGACTGATGACTTCAAAGAGGGGGCTACAGCTTTTATCGAAAAGCGCAAAGCACATTGGCAAAGAAAGTAGAGTTTGCACTATTTATTGCATTACTATTTTCTAATGTGTAAAGATGATATATATTTGCAGCCCAAATCGAGGTTCCGTAGCTCAGCTGGATAGAGCATCTGCCTTCTAAGCAGACGGTCCCAGGTTCGAATCCTGGCGGGATCACACATTAAAAAGCCTTTTCACCCTGGTGAGAAGGCTTTTTTAATTAATACTGCGCTATAATTTCAAGTAGAGCCCATATAGAATAACACAAAACAGGGTAAGACTAAAATTATTCCTTTAGGAATTTTAATCTCAATTTAACGGAGAGTAAGACTTTCAATACCAGTGGTTATTCATTACTGTTCCAACTCCAGAACTTAGTATCACAGATTATCAAGAGATGCTCACTTGGCTGGTGTCAATACAATTGACTTAAACTCTACAGGTCCATGATCACCTTGAAGGAGTATGGGCCCTGGCTCACCTTCATTACTATCGAGAGCGCCACCGGTGATGCCAGGAATATTTTGATCGGATATAATAGCATGTCCATTAGCCACGATAGATACTCTGCGGCCGATCAGTGTGATTTCATAAGTCTGCCATTCTCCAGCTTTCTTAGCTGCTAAGATATTAGGAGTTAGGAATCCATATACACCTCCAAAAAGGGTGGAGGAAGGTTCTTTACCATGATTATCTTCGATCTGAACCTCATATCGACCACGCAGGTATATACCACTATTACTACCTTCTGGGTATCTGAAGGTCACTTCCAGTTTGAAGTCAGTGAACTTTTCCTTCGTAATGATATTATTGCCTGAATGAGGGTTGACCATGATGCCATCTTTGATGGTCCATTGGTTATCTCCATTAGTGTACCAAGCGTCCAGATCGCTACCATCAAACAGTTCTATTGGCGTACCCCAACTTACGTCATCGTTGTATTCCAGTTTAGGTGCCCTAACTCCTGTCCAGTGCTGAGTTGATCCATCTGTATATCTTATAGTTCCAGATAGACTGTCTGATTTAATCGTACCTGAAATAATCATATCGAGAGATCCTTGCTCCCACTGTGGTGGAATGCTAAAGGTAAAGGCATTACCGCTCATCTCTACAT
>CAZJHC010000369.1:0-3555 GCA_964545645.1 uncultured Saprospiraceae bacterium | reverse complement strand
ATTGATAACGTATCTGCCTGTTGTGTGCTAAATTGAAAATGTAGAATTTCTTTTAAGTCGGAGTAACTTAGCCATAATTATCTAAGGAGGAAGATCGATTATTTCGTATAAATATCGAGATAAACCGCTTTATATCAAACCATAGAAAGAACTTGAATTTTGGAGTAATCCAATTATTTGCTCTCCTGACATGACGCCTTTTCTGACGAATTAATAACCTATCGTCGTGCGTTCTTTTGATCGATTTAAGCATGATTTTCAAATAACTCCATCTCATAAAGGCTATATCAATAATCAACATACAACTGTATTTGAACAATAGGAAAGGGAGATTAGATATGATATCGATGAAGCTAAGATTTTTGAAGTAACTATATAGAATAGCCGTGAAGATTGACGTGGAGTATTCCTCATTAAAAATCTTCTTAATGGATTGTCCTCCTTTGTGGTAGACAATCGAGTTTGGACAAAACCAGCATCCATACCCAGAAACTATAGCTCGCAGCCCTAATTCAGCATCTTCATACCCTGTGGTGAAATGATCATCGAAAAAGCCTATATGACGTAACATTCGAGTAGAATACAGTACGGCGCCACCACAGCCTCCCATGTTTTTAAATGGTTGAGTGTAACTCTCTATAGATTCTCCATATCCGATGGGTAGGATCTCTCCTGTATTGAGCATTTTATGACCAGCATTGTCCATAACAGTGCGATCAAAGTATTGGATCATCTTCGCTGATACTATCCCGCATTTTTTTTCTTCTGCAGTTTTGAGTAGTTCGCTTAACCAGGACTCTTCTACAGTAGTATCATTATTTAACAATGCTATATAATTATAAGTTTGTAGACTAAGCACTTGATCCCAAATTTCAAGATGTGCTCCTGTGAAACCATAATTATGGTCATATAAATGCACAGTTACATTTGGATTGTGCAGATACTCTTTTTCTAAGAGCTGTCCTTCATTATTGTCAGATCCATTATCGATTAAATGAATATGGTATTGAACATCGGAAGTATTCAATGTGCTTTGAATACATTCTATTGTATCATTATATCCATTCCAATTGACAATGATGATAGGAATCATTGATTTGTATTAGTTTGGGTTCAAAGGTATAACTAAGCCCATTACAAACCTTATCTTTGCCCAAAATTGGGTTAAATGAAAATAGCAGTAGTTGGCACAGGTTATGTAGGCCTTGTCTCGGGGACATGTTTCGCAGAGACAGGAAATTCTGTTATCTGTGTAGATATTGATGTGTCCAAGGTTAAAAAACTATCTAGTGGAGAAATTACAATCTATGAGCCAGGATTAGAGGTAATATTTGAACGTAATGTCCACGCTCAAAGGCTGCATTTTACTACTAATCTTAAAGAAGCGATAGATCAATCAGATATCATATTTCTAGCTTTACCAACTCCACCAGGAGAGGACGGCTCAGCGGACCTCAAGTATATCTTAGGCGTTGCTGATGATTTGTCAAAGATCATTACCAAGTACAAAGTAATCGTCGATAAGAGTACAGTGCCCGTAGGGACTGCTGAAAAGGTTCATTCCGTATTGGCTAAAAGGCTACCGGTGGAATTATTTGACGTTGTCAGTAACCCTGAGTTTTTGAGAGAAGGAGTTGCAGTAGATGACTTCATGAAGCCAGATAGGATAGTCATTGGTACATCATCTGAAAGGGCTAAGGATGCCATGTCGCAGCTTTATAAGCCATTTGTACGTCAAGGCAACCCAATCTATTTTATGGATGAGCGATCTGCTGAGATGACAAAGTATGCTGCCAATTCATTCCTGGCTACTAAGATTACATTCATGAATGAGATTGCCAATCTTTGTGAGGTTACTGGGGCTAATGTGGATGCGGTTAGACTAGGTGTTGGTAGTGATAGTAGGATTGGCAAGCGATTTCTTTTTCCAGGAGTAGGATATGGAGGTTCTTGTTTTCCAAAAGATGTACAGGCATTAGAAATGACCGCCTCTAAACATGACTATGATTTCAAAATATTGAAATCTGTCATGAGTGTTAATCGAAGTCAGAAGAATATAGCATTTGAACGAGTTAGAGATTTCTACAATGATGATCTCTCTAGGACAACCGTAGCTATTTGGGGTTTAGCCTTCAAGCCTAACACTGATGACATTAGGGAGGCTCCAGCATTATATCTGATAGATCAGCTATTGGAGACAGGATGTAACATAAGAGCATTTGATCCTGAAGCCTCTAACAATGTAAGAGAGATATATGGAGAAAAAATTTATTTCGCAAAGAATCAATATGATGCATTGGAAGATGCTGAATGTCTTGTGATAATGACCGAGTGGGGAGTATTTAGAAATCCAGATTTTGATTTTATCAAGAAGCAAATAGGCGAGGGTCTCTTGTTTGACGGCCGTAACCTATATGACCCTATCGAAATGAAGAATAGAGGATTCAATTATGAAAGTATTGGGAGACCTCGTATAAAAAACTACAAATGAAGCAAAGAATACTTATAAGTGGTGCGGCAGGTTTCTTGGGGTCACATTTATGTGATCGCATGATTACTGAAGGCTATGAGGTAATCGGAATGGATAATCTGATTACAGGGAATATGGATAATTTATCACATCTGATGCCCCATAAAGATTTTAGTTTTTATCATCATGATGTGACCAAATTCGTACATGTGCCAGGGGAGGTCGATGCTATCTTGCATTTTGCATCCCCTGCGAGCCCAATAGATTACCTGAAAATGCCTATTCAAACACTTAAAGTAGGTAGCTTAGGGACTCATAATCTATTAGGTTTGGCCAAGGCTAAAGGAGCTACATTTATGATAGCTTCCACTTCTGAGGTTTATGGGGATCCATTGATTCATCCACAGACGGAGGAGTATTGGGGCAATGTTAATCCAATCGGGCCACGTGGTGTTTATGATGAAGCTAAGCGTTTTCAGGAGGCAATGACGATGGCTTATCATACCTATCATAATGTAGATATCAGGATTGTTAGGATATTTAATACTTATGGTCCACGCATGCGAACTAATGATGGCCGAGCTTTACCAGCGTTCTTCTCTCAAGCTATTGAAGGCCGATATATAACTGTGTTCGGAGATGGCAGTCAAACAAGATCATTTTGCTATGTAGATGATTTGGTAGAGGGAATATATCGACTTTTAAAGAGTGATTATGTCTATCCAGTCAATATTGGGAACCCTGTAGAGATTAGTATCAAGCAAGCAGCTCAGGAGGTAATAAGCCTTACCAATACTGATTCAAAAATTGTCTATAAAGACTTGCCTAAGGATGATCCAAAGATACGTCAGCCTGATATATCCAAGGCAAAGAATCTATTGGATTGGATGCCAAAAGTAGATAGGGCAGAAGGATTTCAGAGGACCTATAAGTACTTTAAAAGTGTCCTGGGTAATTAAGAAACTGATAGATTAATTGGTATAGGAAATTTCTTATTGTACTTAATTCGTTGTTAATTGAGGTGTGAAAATTAAATTCTTATTTTCCCATATTTTAGGAGCACTTAAAAGAAAACAGTACAATCG
>CAZJHC010000368.1:0-3629 GCA_964545645.1 uncultured Saprospiraceae bacterium | reverse complement strand
ATAGTCTGTAGGCAACTTATACTCATCAGGAGTATAATATAGATCAAAATAACTCTAATGGGCATCTATCTATTGGGCTACTAAGTTCTTAAGCGCTTGTTTATTAATGTTGATATCGTAGTTGCTTCTGAGATTTGATATCCAATCTTTTTCTAGTTGATCTTGAAAATCTGAAATCACATATCCCCGAGACTCTTTTAGAGTCTTCTTCATGGCAGGATATATCTCTTCCACTTTTTTAAATTGAGTTATTTTCAAATTAGCGTCGGTTGTATATTTAGAGATAGTCCCAGCTTTGAATGCTATTCCTTTGGCAAGTTCAGAGCTTCGCTCCACTTTCCCTATCTGATGCATGACAATCTCCTTATCTGTATTGTTATATCGAGCTAAGACCTCTTCTGGAGTATGTTTTACACTATAAGATCTGACGTCGTCAATGAGGCTCTGATTAGTGGTCCTTAAGCTATATGTTGAGATGTCTGCTCGAGGCTCCCAGATATATTTTTTCTGATTGTTCTCATAATACCTGCGCAAGCCTATAGTATCTTTAGAGGCCATATCCCATACCTGGTTCTTGGTGATCTCAAATAGTAGGATACCTTCCTCATATTCTCTTAAGAGATTTTTAAACTCCATGTATCTTGTTTCTAACTGGCTCTCAACATGAGCGATCGCTTCAGTTTCTATATAGTTGTGGTATAGTTCATCTACTGTTTTATCGATTCCAAGATTCTTACCTCTTATGCGCAGCTTATTATTTTTTTTGACATAATCAGCAAAGGTTTGGATAGTCGACACTTTTTGAGCGAAGTTGAATAATGGTGTAGGTGCGTATGCTGGTATAGTCCAATTGAAATCAAAAAAATCATTGTTCAAAGAATCTTTAAACAATTGCAATACATCGGCATCTTGTTTGAAGTTTGATTCCTCCTTAATTTGTTGAATGACCTTATCTTTTTGAATGTCAAACCGTTCTCCCGTATTTAATTGCCCCTTTACTTTAGCCTTGATTTGTTCTTTGGACTCTGGACTTTTTTTGTACACCCTTTTGATGATATGATAGCCGATAGAGGTTTCTACCGGTTGTGAGAAATCTCCATTCTCCTTAAGGGCGAATGCCGCATCTTCAAATGCTTGCTCATACTGTCCTATCCCGATGGCTCCAAGCGAACCGTTGCTGTTTTTAGTCTTATCATCATGCGATACCGTCTTGACCATTAGATTAAACTCACTTGGATTTCTTCTTAATCTGCTATAAAGGGTGTCGATAGCCATTTTGGCATCTTTAACTTCTTTTCCTTTTCTCTTCTTACGGATGAGAATATGTTGTACGTCCATTTTGCCACGTGCAGGACGAATATTATCAACTTTGACCCAGTGATATCCTAAATCAGTCCGTACTGGTCCTACATAGTCTCCAACGTTAGCAGTATAGATAGCATGCTCTAGTTCAACATATCCATTGGGTAGAGCGCTGGTCATATATCCTATATTACCGCCTGAAGGAGCGGAGCCTCTATCATCTGAAAGCGCTTTTGCGACATCTTCAAAGGAATTTCCTGAATTCAGGCTATTTTGAACAGTCTGAACCTTGGCAAGAGCGGCCTCAGTTTGTGCTTCAGATGCTTTTCTTTTAAGAGCAACCAGTATGTGTTTGACTTTTATATCTTGTTTCTTTCGTTCATGGATCTGATCAACCATTTGATCTATGACCTCTCTATCTATCACATAGGAGTCTGCCAGTTGACGGCGATAACCTTCAAGTTCTTTCTTATAGGTGCTCTTTTCATGCATCCCGAGCTCCTTTGCACGATGTACCTTGAGTTTGAAGTTTATATAAAGATCTAAGTATTCATTGACACTTTCCTTATCGTATAGTGCCTCGTCTCGATTGTTTTTCTCGTAGATATATTTGAATTCAGAGACCGTTACTGGATCGTCTTGGATCGTAAATAGTACTGGGTCTTCTTGCGTATATATTACTGTACTTATGCAAGTCAGTAAGGATAATAACAAATAACTGAGCGTAGCTCTCATTTTTAACTTGTCTGGTTATTCACAATTTGTATGAAAGATACAACGCCATATATGATAATATTAATACGTCGTATGGACACTTCATTCATTTATAGATCAAATCCTATGTCCTTTCGGTAGTTTTTATCTTTAAATTCTATGCTTCTTGCATTAGCCAAACTCTTTTGAACTGCACCATCAATCGACTCATCAAATGAGGTCACGGCCAATACTCGACCGCCGTTTGTCATCAGGGTGCCGTTAGTATTTATGGTGCCTGCGTGGTACACAATAGAGTCTTTAACTTGATTGATACCTTGTATTTCATATCCTTTTTGATACCTCCCAGGATATCCCCCAGAGACCATAACTACTGTCGTGGCATATCCTTGTTTCTTGATAATAGATTTTTCATATAATTCTTGATCTCGTAGTGCTACAAAAAGCTCTAACAGATCATTTTCTAATCTTGGCAGTACCACTTCGGTCTCAGGATCTCCCATTCTGCAGTTATACTCAATTACTTTCGGCTCTCCATCAACACTGATTAATCCAAAAAATATAAATCCTTGATAATCTATTTTTCTCTTTTGAAGACCACTTAAGGTAGGTAGAATAATACGTTTCTTGACCTTGGACAACATCTCAGTATCTACAAAGGGCACAGGAGAAACAGCGCCCATGCCACCAGTATTAGGACCAGTATCGCCTTCTCCTATTCTTTTATAGTCTTTAGCCATAGGTAGTAGGGCATAGTACTGACCATCAGTCAACACAAACATTGAAAACTCTATTCCATCTAAAAATTCTTCGATTACGACCTTTTTACTTGCAGCACCAAACCTGCCTTGTAGCATGTCGCTCAGATTTTCTTTAGCTTCTTTAGGGTCCTTAATGATCAGGACACCCTTGCCTGCGGCTAGACCATCGGCCTTTAATACATAAGGGCCCTGATGTTGATCTATATATTGAAATCCTTTGTTGATATTAGAAGAATCTATTTCGATATATGCCGCTGTTGGGATGGAATATTCCAGCATAAATTTTTTGGCGAAAGCCTTACTGCCTTCTAACATTGCTCCTGCCTTTGAAGGTCCGATGACGAGCAGTTCAGGTAAATCTTGAGCAAAATAATCTGCGATACCCTCAACTAGCGGAGCCTCTGGACCAACTAACAAAACATCTATCTCATGCTCTAAGATGATGTGCTTGACAGCTTCAAAATCAAGGATGTCAATCTTGCAATTAGTGGCTAGCTGAGCGGTGCCAGCATTGCCAGGAGCTACGAATAACTTATCGCATAACGGGCTCTCATGGATCTTAAGTGCGAAGGCGTGCTCTCGACCTCCACTACCCAGAATGAGTACATTCATCTACGTGTAAGAGTGGTTGTGGCACAAAGTTAATCCTTTAAATGCAATCAATTACTTTTGTCGAGATAAGTTGAAGTGCTTTGAATACATCATTATAATTCACTTCATTAAAAGAGTATCATATGTATGCATATATAAAAGGTCAGTTTGTATATAAATCTCCAACAGATGCATATGTCGAAAACAAAGCCGAAGTGGCTTTTCATCTACACATTAGTTTATATACGTATGCTAAGATAG
>CAZJHC010000367.1:0-3634 GCA_964545645.1 uncultured Saprospiraceae bacterium | reverse complement strand
TATCAGTACTACCTATGAATCCATATTTGTAAGGATTTACACCAAGATCATCTTGATACTTTAACCCTCGCTTGAGGGTGTGCCTGACAAAGTTGTTGATCTTAGGTGGTCCTTGGTTATAGTTTTCAAAGTCTGCAAATTCATCACTTTCCCAGAATGGAGCATACACTTCTGAATTGCCTTTGGCTTGATGAATCTCTACCAAGGGTTCATTGAGATTGCGCTGCACGACATACTCTAGGTCAATCGGAGAACCATCAGCCCTCGTCTCTGGGAATGTCCAACCACCACTGAGATTAGAGTTATGAGGAACAGCCATGACGGTTGATCCTTCTTTTCTAAATCCATCAAGCGAGGCCCACAGTTGCTCTTCGTTGATGGCCTCAATGGCACTTATTGGATAATCGGGCACTACCATATCTTTAAAAAAGACATTTCTATGACCATGCATCATACCAATTCCCAAGGTCCATTCATAGGCGGCAAAGGTGGTAAACTTACCTGGCTCATAGTGTTCTTCGGCTGCTTTAAGAGCAATGTCCCAAGCGGCGATCGTTGTCTTGTATCCTCTAAAGAATCTTGGATGCTGCTTGGTCGCATTACCCGTGTTGCGGAGCATCTTTAGAAAGAAAGCCGCCTGCTTGGCTGTATCTTTTCCGATAGCTCTGATGCCTATAGGTTGCATCGTATTATGGCCAGGAGCACTAGGCTCATTGACAGTATATAATTCTCCGAGATACTCTGAGTGATCGGTGACAGCGGCAAAGTCTAAGGGTCTTTGAATCTTGACGCTCTGTCCTAATACATTGATTGCTTCACCTCGGGCAAATCTGTAGGCGTCTGAAGGTCTTGCTGTTGTACCTCCTATGTATGCGTCAAAGGAGAATGCCGTATGAACATGCATGTCTCCAAAAAACACATCATTAAGTGGATTTTTAGCTATAGCATCTTCTGCCGTTTGCCAATCTTGTGTCGCCCTGTCATGCACATTGTTGGGGACATGGTCATTTATCGGCCCAGGAGGGTTAAACAGTCTCCAGGAGATAAATCCGACCACCGATAGAATTATTAGGGCAATGAGAACCCTCTTCAATGTTTTGGACATTAGAAGTATTTAATGCTTAGATCTATCATTTTTTGCTTCAAGTCAGTGTATGGAGGCATCATCATCTCGATGGCACTCATTGGACTCCACTGCTTGAGTACAGCACGTGCGTTAGAGAATGCTTCAAACCCATACTTGCCATGAGCCTTGCCGATACCACTATTGTTGACACCACCAAATGGAAGGTTGTTGTTAAAAAAGTGAATCGCACTATGATTGATACACGTACCCCCGGCGCTGGTTTCATTGATGATCTTATTGATGTTTTTATTTTTCTTACTGTAGATATATAAGGCCAGTGGTTTTTCTTTTTGATTTATTTGATCTATGACTTCATCAAGATTAGTATAAGTGATGATAGGAAGCAATGGGCCAAATATCTCATGTAGCATAAGATCCATTTCAGCATTGACATTAGAGACTAAGGTCGGCTCTATAAAGTCTTGTGTAGCATCCATGTTTCCGCCTCCTTCTATTTTGACGTCGTGGTTCATGGCCTCGTCCATATAGCTCTTGACTCGATTAAAGTGTTTGTTGTTGACAATGCGACAATAGGAGTCAGATTGGCCTATGGAGTCTCCATACATTTTTTTGATATTGGCATTGATGGCATCTATCAATTGATCTTTTTTGCTCTCGTGCACATAGATGTAATCTGGAGCGATGCATATCTGACCGTTGTTGAGACACTTTGACCAAGCAATTCTTCTTGCTGTGGAGTTTATATTGGCTGTTTCGTCTACTATTGTTGGAGATTTTCCTCCTAATTCCAGGGTTACTGATGTCAAGTTTTTTGCGGCTGCAGCCATCACGACCTTACCTATAGATGGTGCCCCAGTAAAGAATATATGGTTGAAGGGGAGCGCTAGTAATTCTTTAGATACCTCTACACCTCCCTGTGCTACAGTGATCTCTGCAGGATCAAATAGTGCTGAGATCATATCCGCCATCACCTGAGATATGTGAGGGGTGTGCTCTGATGGTTTTAGTATAACACAGTTACCGGCGGCGATCGCAGATATTAGTGGGCCAAATGTTAAGTTCAGTGGAAAATTCCACGGTGATATAATCAGGCAAGATCCTTTGGGCTCATAATGCACCCAGGAACTCGAACCCATCAATGACAGTGGCGTGTTCACATGTTGTTTTCTCATCCATCGGCGCAAGTGACTTATGGTATGTTTGAGATCGCCAGTCACAGGATAGATTTCTGTTAGATCTACTTCGCTTGGGTGTTTACGATAGTCTTCATATAGTGCCTTTCTTATTTTCTCTTTATTGGCGAGCACGGCTTTGTGTAGTCTTTTTAGTTTGCCTATTCTTTCTTTGGCTGTGGATCTGGATACGTGAGCCTTATGGAGTTGTTGAGCATCAAACATGCTTTTAATATCACTAGTAGAAGTCTGTGTAATGGTAGAGGACATAATAAGAGGTTTATTTTTTTCTGTGAATCGTCTATTCAATTGTTAATGTGTTCCGGGTGATGAGATAACTCTGTTGAGTCAATATATTTTTTAGTTAAATGTGGTTTGATCAAGGACCAAACTGATTTTTGCAAATCATCAGCTATGTCGTCACATTGTCTGATTTTTGTCTGTGACATCCAAAATGCGGAGGTCATCCAGATATGGTGCGCCAGCAGACGGTATTCTGACGGCGTTAGATCATTTGACAACATCCCTGAGCTTACATTGCTCATCATAACATAGTGAATCCTATCTATTTGTGTTTCTATGTGTGTTTGATGGAGCTTTCCTATCTGTGGAAAAGCTCTGACTACCTCTAACAGATCTGAATAGAAGAAGCTGAAACGTAATTGAAATTGATAAAAAACTTTTACTTGATTTTTGAAATTGTCCAATGAAGTGTCTTTGGGCATCTCAGGCAGCACCATCAATAATTCATTTTGAAAAAATTTATATACAGCATGCATCAAATCTTCCTTTTTTTGAAAGTGATACGTTAGGTTGCCTGGGCTTAATGACAAAGATTCGGCAATCCTAATGAGACTTACGTTGGAAAACCCATCAATATTAAAGAGCTCAATGGCTCTTCTGACAATTTTTGATTTAGTGCTATTCTTCATCTTATAAATTAGTATGAATATACTATATTCGTAACAAGTCGTGATTCCCAGAACTAAAATATAAATATGGATTGGTTACATACTCCCAATATTGATGTTTATGCCGTAATCGGAATATTATTATTCTTTGCAGCAGGAGAAGTTTTATTAGGACACTACCAAAATGACAAAAGAGATCGAACTGATTGGACTTTAGAATTATTAGGATTTTTCGTAGTAGCATTCACTAAGACCATTCAAGTACTCGCTATCGTATTCATTGGGGATGCATTATTACCACAGTTTTCTAATATGTTATCTGGGTGGTCGTTGTGGTGGTCTATTCCCTTTTATCTCTTGATCGATGATATCGCCCAATATTGGTATCACAGATCGGCCCATGAGTACAATTGGCTATGGAAACATCATAGAGTACATCATGCCGCCGAGGACATGGGCATATT
>CAZJHC010000366.1:0-3664 GCA_964545645.1 uncultured Saprospiraceae bacterium | reverse complement strand
GTTAGAAAGAGAGTAGTTCAAGATCGGATACAATTGCTCCAAAATCAACTAGTCAATGATAGCGCTCTTTACAATATCGGAGCCTTGGCACGTAGAGATATCGAGATAAAATCTGAAGACATCCTAAGAGCCAACGAAGAGCTGATAAGAATTAATGAAGAAGTATCCAATATAAAATCAACACGATCAACCATCCGACAACAGCAACTCAACAAAGAACAAGAAGCCATCCTCTATATCAATGATCATCAAATCGAAATACTGAGAGCCTTAACTAACTATAAAACAGCCTATATCGCAGAGTATCAAAAACGAGTGATAAGAGCCCCACAAGCAGGAATCATATATATAGACCCCTATCATATGAATGAGGCCTACCTAAATCAAGGGACCGAGTTAGCACAAATATTAGATTATACCAATGAACTAAAATATATCGAACTCCTTCCCAACCGGATAGGTGAAGTACAACAGGGGCAGTCTGTCTATATAGCTCTTGAAGAGTATCAAGTCAACGAAGTCGGGTACCTCAAAGGTCAAGTCAATAACATCGACAGAGTACGCCAACCCAGTGGCAATGTCAGAATATCATTTGATCTCGATAACGGTCTCATGTCTACCTTAGGCAAAAAGCTTGATAGCCAATTAACCTATAGAGGTACCGCCAAAATCATAACAACTAAGCGGTCTGTCGGGCAAACCATCATAGCTGCAATCAAACAATCTTACCAAGAGCTCGAACAAGAATAATCTATTAAGGAAAAACGCCCATACTGATATAATCGCTCGCCACCTTATCTATAGAGTTGATAAATGCAGCAGTACGTAGATCCTTAACCGCTGGTCTATTGCGATAGATCTCTCTGATATTAGCGTAGGCGTTGACCATAGTTTCTTCTAATCCAGATCGTACCAAATCTATCTCATCTGCACCACGAGTAATGAGTCTTTTCTCTTCAGTATTTATGGATTTACCAGTTAGATCTTCGACAGTACTAATAATATTGGAATAGGTGTTTTGATTAAATCTCTTCTCCATCCTTCCAAATCTCATGTGAGACAGGTTTTTAAGCCATTCGAAATATGATACGGTTACCCCTCCAGCATTGAGATACATGTCAGGTAAGATCATCACTCCTTTGTCTATCAGTATCTGCTCGGCTTCAGCCGTTATCGGTCCATTCGCTGCTTCTGCTATAATCTTTGCTTTGACCTTAGAGGCGTTGCCCTCATGGATTTGATTTTCTAAGGCGGCTGGTATCAGTACATCACACTCGATTCCTATCCAGTCATTTTTGTCATCTAACAATCGCACTCCTGGCATTGTCGTAACCGTGCCATGTTCTTGCTTATGTTTAATAAGTGCCGGGATGTCTATTCCATCTGGATGATAGATGGTGCCATCATACTCAGCCACCCCTACGACGATAGCCTTACCTTCTTCTTGTGATATCAATCCGCTATAGGATCCTACGTTACCAAATCCTTGGACAACTATTTTTTTGTTTGCGATGCCAGGAGTGAGTCCTATCTCCTTCATGTCCTGGGAGTAGCTGAGGCATTCTCTGATGCCATAATATACTCCACGACCAGTGGCCTCCGTCCGTCCACGGATTCCATTTTGGCTCACCGGTTTACCTGTCACACAACCTACCGCATCAATTTCTCCTTTGCTAAAGGTTTGATATGTGTCCAATATCCAAGCCATCTCTCGACTGCCTGTCCCATAATCTGGAGCTGGCACATCAACACTCGGCCCGATAAATCCCTTTTTGATCAATTCGACTGTATATCTTCTGGTAATTCGTTGTAATTGATCTTCGCTATAATCCCGTGGATTGATCTTGATACCACCTTTGGCTCCGCCAAAAGGAACATCCACTATGGCACACTTAAAGGTCATTAGTGACGCTAAGGCCATAACTTCATCTTGATCTACCAGGTGGCTATATCTAATACCTCCTTTAGTGGGTTGACGATGCTGACTATGTTGTACACGATATGCTTCAAAAACTTGAAACTCCCCATCTATCTTCACAGGAAAGCGCATTTGATATACGGCATTACAAGCCTTTATCTGAGATAACAGGCCTTTTGGCCACTCAGTTAGTGCAGCAGCCTTGTCAAAATTAATTTGTACTGTTTCAAAAAAACTGGTTACATGTTTACTCATTGGATATTTGTTCTTCGATCGACTTAATTCTTCTTTCTAAATAAAACAATATAGCAGCGATGCCAATAAGGGTAATCACAACTACAGCCACAACCGTATATATTTTGCCAGCATTGTCATAATGATCAGATTGACCATATGATCTTATGCTCAACAATAATATAACGACTAGGACATGTATCGTCTTATTCATATTAGTTAGTTAGTTAGTTAGTTAGTTAGTTGTTGTTCTATTGTTTTGAGTTCCACCTTGCGCACTCGATATAACAAGCTTGATATCCATACCCCTAAGAGCGTGAGTCCTATTATCGCAGGATAAAATATCATGCGTAAAGTGTTGTCAAGATCTTCACCTCCTAATGCGGGATTTCCTCCGTTGCCAGGATGTAAACTGCTCGTCAGTCTGGGGATGATAAAAATCAATGGAATCATCGCACAGAAAGCAAAAATATTGTAAGCTGCACTTACTTGTGCTCTACGATCATCTCCGGTAAATGATGAACGCAGGATAGCATAGGCCATGTATATCATCAGAGCTACCACTGACATATTAAGCTTAGGATCATTAGGCCAATAAGCTCCCCAAGCCGTCTTGGCCCAAACAGAACCTGTCGCCATCCCTATAAGACCAAATCCTATAGCAACTTGGGTAAACGATGACGCAACTGCATCATCCTCTAATGACTTACCTTTCAGATACTTAATACTATAGATGAGACTGACTATCAATAATACAAACATGGCCATCCATATCGCTACATGAAAAAAAGTATTCCTTATGGTTTCATATAGGATACCTCTATACGGAAAGGCAAATCTCCAAGGCACATCATGTACCTTAATCTCATTGTCCCAACGACCAAGCGATCCGATACCAGCTACAGCCACACTATCTGCAATCATTGTAACGGCCGACGGCGTAACCATATAACCATGAATAGGATCATATAGAATCAATGTTCCTACAGAGAACGTCTCATTATTGGGCAGGTAATTAGGAATATTAAATCGAGAACGTATTCTTTTTCTACCGATGATAGATGTCTCAGTAGCTCTCAATATATGTATACTATCAAGTTTGATATATGCTTCTATATGATGCTCCTCAGTTTCATCAAAATGACTATTGTACGCTACAATCTCTAATTCGCTTGATTGTCCAGTAGGTATTTGTAATGGAGAAACAGAAAGTACTCCAGGCTTTAAGGGAACTATAAAACCTGCGATAAAAACATATAGCAATATGAGAATGGACAAAATCTTCCACCAATGACGCTTCAGACTATCTACCATAAGAAGTATTCTCTTGTGCACAAATGTATATATAGTTCGGACAATAATCTTCTACATCACAGTACATATAAGAATAATTTTAATCTTTTATTCTTTCCAAATAATGGGAAATAAAAATAAGCTACAAGCAAGAGAGACCAGTGAGACACCTACCAGTATCATATACTTAGATAATTCTGGAGTCATGCCACTTACGAT
>CAZJHC010000365.1:0-3679 GCA_964545645.1 uncultured Saprospiraceae bacterium | reverse complement strand
TGATCCATTGACTATTCGCTCCGTTGCTGTTCGCTACCGTGATCGCTCCTTCTGGGATCATGTCTGCTACGCCGTCGCCTGCAGTGAACTCAAATGGTCCTCCAAAGATCTCACCTCCATTAGCTTGGCAATCGCCAGCATTTGTTCTTACTACTTCGATAGAGTTAGACAAGCCGAAACAGCCTTCTAAGTCATTTGCATTCTCGCCAACTGCTAAACCGCTGATCTCGCCGTCAAAACTTAAATGCCAAACTAGACATGTACCTGCGCCAGCACCATCAAAGTTAACAGCACTAAACGTTGGTGGTAATCCCAAAATATAACCTTGATCATCTGTTACAATCCATTGACTATTTCCTTGGCTATTAGCCAGAGTAATATTTTCTTCCGAGATCATATCAGCTTCTCCATCACCTACTATGAACTCAAATGGTCCTCCGATTAATTCACCTCCGTTCACTTGGCAATCACCACTTAGATTTCTGATGACTTCTACTGGATTTGACAAACTGTAACATCCTTGCAAATCTTCAACACCCAGCCCACCTTCAAGGCCTTCTATATCACCTTCATAGCTTAAATGCCAAACTAAACAAGTACCTGCACCAGCTCCATCAAAATCTACAACGCTAGGCATCGGTGGCAAGCCTAAAATATAGCCTTCATCATCTGTCACAATCCATTGACTATTAGCTCCAGAATTACCCGTAAGCGAAATATCATCTTCATCAAGATTATCGACTAAACCATCTCCAACAGTAAATTCAAAAGGTCCTCCTGTCAATTGTCCTCCTTCAGGTTGTAGTCTTTCTACAGTTACTGGGTTTGAAAGACTGAAACAACCAACTAAATCATTGGTATTGGCACCAGCAGCTAATCCAGAGACTTCTCCAGCATAACTCAAATGCCATATAAGGCAAGTGCCTGCACCTGCAGCATCAAAATCTGGAGCACTAAACGTAGGAGGCAATCCTAAAATCAATCCATCTAAATCTGTAACAACCCATTGTGAGTTGGGTCCAACATTATCGGTTAATGAGATGGCATCTTCTTCTAATTGATCTACTGATCCATCAACACAAAAAGAGAATGGCCCTCCTTGTAAAAATCCTCCATCGACATGTACGAATTCTCCGTCCATAAAGCACGGGTCAGTCATACAAGTTGCTGTTAATTTGATCTCGTCAACGTCCCAAACAGAAACTCTGGCATCAATACCTTCAGGACAATATGCTGACAACTCAAAATTGAAAACGGTTGGTTCTACAACAGTAAACGCTTCTAAGGACGCAAAATTAATGTTGCGGAGGGTCCATTCATTTGTGGTTGGTATATCAAACTCTTCATAAACTACGGCTCCGTTGACTAACACTCTAATCGCAATGAAATTAGGATAATTATTAATTCCTGAATCTCCATCGATCCAATCAAAATTGAGTGGTGCAACTTCATAAAACTTAAGATTAGCTAACGTTGCAGGCATATCTCCTGTAGGATTTACCCTCACGTCAAATCTTACCGCTCTATCTGTCCCAGGGGTGTAATCACACGAGTCGTCATAACTTACACACATTGCCTCTGATCCATTGAAACTAGGCGTACAAGAATGTTTATTGACAAAGCGCCCATTTCTATAAAGATGATCATTGACTACACTTAACTGTATATCGGCAGTATTAGAAACATTTGCCGTAAACTCTGAATAGTCGGCATAAGACCTATCTTCTATATAGCTGGTACAACCATCTAAATCGAAAATAATTTGGGCAGGATCGGAGGCCTGCAAATTATTGAATATCAATGCCATCAAGCACAGAAAAGTCGTTAGTGTAATTCTATGTATCATAAGTTTCTTTATTAAATGAAGAGATTTATTTCACCTCTATTATGATACAGTTGATAAAAGGGTTGCCTGCTATTTGTTTCCATTTGTCTTGTGAAAGACATTTTGGGATTAAGGCACTTTAATTTCCCCTTAAAACTCATTGTCAAGCATAAAAAAAGCTCAAACACTGAGTGTCCGAGCTTAAAAAAAACAACTATTAGAAATAGTTCTTTAGATGGGCATCAAAACTTATAGCTTACACCAGTCGATATTTGTAAAATATTAAGGTATGATCTCTCCTCAAGCAAATCCACAGATCGAATACTTGTTAGAGATCGTCTGAAGGAAGGATTTATAAAGAGAGCGTATTTATCTGAAAGATTCCAATTGGCTCTTACATTCATACCAATATTAATTCCTAATCGATTGAGTCCTTCATGATTTACCCATGCTTTATTCTTGTTGAAGAGCATTTGTCCTTCAGTCATTAATGCAATATTCATAGTCTCCTGATTACGAACAATCACATCTAAACCGCTACTTAATCCTATAGATAAATCGAATTTGTTGGCCTCGAATAAATGATAGTTAATTCCAAGGTTAGTTGATACAATTGAGATACCTTGATTGATATTCAAACGGTTATCCAATATATCTTGGTTATCCATGTTCAATCCACTAACGTCAAATTCTACACTTTCGGCATAACCCGTAGTTGGAGTAATCAAATCGAGTTCGGTTTGATACATATTTACATCATCAATTAAAAACTCATTGTTATCATCGTAATTAAATGAACTGGTCGTTAAAGATTCCATATTAATATGGTTGTACGAAGCGAAAGCTTGTATAGACCATTTATCATTCAGCCTTTTTTGATATCCCAAAGATAAGTTCCAACTATGACGATTTTTATCGTGTCCTGACATAACCATGTCATTGCTCAGCAGGCCTAAAGGGTGATCGATGGTTGATAAAGAGTACCCGCCAGAAATAAAAATTGTGTTTGATCTTATCTTATCTTCTTCGACCGTTTCTAACTCACTTAACAGTGGCAGCACTGGCATATTAATATCATTATCAAATAAAGATAAAGGGTTACTCAATGTAGATATAACTATAGGTGTTAGTGGTAGCTCAAGCTTATGTGTTTCAATCTTATCATCTTTATCAACAATTGAGTTATAAAGCCCTGGAGGAGTAAGGCTTGCGACCTCATTACTTCCTTCTTCTTTAGAATTTCTTATTGGCAATACAATTCCCCTTGTTTGATTGCTTTTGTTAATAGAGGCTATATTTTTTTTGTTATTTCTTTCCTCTAAGTTGTATGAATCATTGTTAAGATTATTTAGTCTTACTGGGTTTGTCGTTACATTACCGTCTTCTTGGGACTGTGCTAATAATTTATTGCTATCCTCGATTGAGGAAGCTTGCTCAGAGACAAGATGATCAGACTGAGAGTTATAAGGACTCTGTAAGTCCATACTCAATACTGCTTGTGTTGGTTCCTCTACAATAGATTCACCATTATCCCCTAAAACATGATATAAAACAGGTATAGATATGAGCAATAAGATTATAGATACATATCTAAATATCGCAAAGGGTGTTTTATCGTTTTCGTTGTCAAGATTTTTCAAAACATGCTCAAAAATCATATCATCAGGTTGCACCCAATGCATTTCATTCTGAGAAGGATTTTTGAACTTCTTTTTAAAAAGTTGATATAAACTATTTTTTTCCATTAGTGCCAAGATTTAAAAAACGATCTCGATCTCACTTTTCAAGATCTTTCTCGCTTTAAAAAGTTGTGATTTGGAAGTTCCTATGGAGATTCCTAACATATCGCTAATT
>CAZJHC010000364.1:0-3691 GCA_964545645.1 uncultured Saprospiraceae bacterium | reverse complement strand
TTTATTAGCGTTGTCATGATTATTTAACCAAGCTTATACATCTTATATGAATAACCTCCAATCATTCTTCATTTTTTGTTCAGGCGCTAACCGTACTATACTCAAGAGAACTCCCATCGAAATCAACAAATATGCCTCTATGGGAGCAACAGTCTTCTTCACAGGCTTATTTGCCGCTGTCGCCGCAGGCTACGCATGCTATACCATATTTAATCATTTAGGAGCATCCATGTTAATGGGGATACTATGGGGCACTTTGATCTTTAACTTGGATCGATACATCGTCTCAACGATGATCAAGAAAGATACATTATGGAGCAATCTTGCTACAGCCGCTCCACGTATATTACTAGCTCTATTGATAGCTATTGTCATCGCCAAACCCTTAGAGCTTAAAATCTTTGAAAGTGAAATAGAATCCGAACTGGTTCTGATGGAACAAGAGAAATATAAAAGCCAAGACGAGCTTACTCAGTCTCGTTATCAAGGACAGATGGACACCTTGAATGAACAAATCGCTCTCTGGAAATCTGAAATTGAGACTAAAGCCAATAATCGAGATCAACTCCTCGCTCTGGCCAATGCAGAAGCTGATGGCACTGGTGGATCAATGCAAAAAAACCTAGGCCCCATTTACAAAGTTAAAAAAGACGCCTCAGACAAGGCACAGCAAGAGCTCAATGATATCATGCTACAAAATCAAGGCCTCATCTCCTATAATCAAGAAAGAATAACTGAAATACGAGCTGACATGGCCTCTAACTTAAAAGCGCTAAAGCGTGTTTCTCTATCAGGATTTGCTGCTCGATTAGAAGGACTCGAGAGAGCAGAACAGCGAAGCGAAGCAATATACATGGCGGTACTTTTTATAACTCTTTTATTCATCTGTATCGAGTTATCCCCGATCATTACTAAGCTGATGATGCCTAAAGGTCCTTATGATTATGCCATACAACATCACAATGGGCTCTATGCGAGCAGATACGATCTCCCAACAACAAAGGCCGCTATGGATAGGAAAAATAAGAAGTCATTTTACGCTCAGACCTCCGAACACCGGTTGAAAGAGGCGATCAAGGCTGAGAAAGAGATGTCTGACATAGCGCTACAAGAACGAGTCGAAAAAATCAAAAATAGAAGAGACCTTTGGGACGATTATCGCAAGGATGGTGAAGTCGTCGGCATTTGATTAGGATCTTGGAGTGATTTTCATAGAGATGCCGTTAAGAGGCCGTAAAGTAATAAGAGGTTGAGGGATGACCTCGACCTCTTCATCCAAGATAAAATCAAAACGATCTAATAAGCCTCCTATAGCCATCTGCATCTCCAGCATGGCAAAATGATTGCCTATACAGAGTCTTGGACCTCCCCCAAAGGGGTAATATGAATAGCTATGATGCTCCTTCGCATAGTCTGGATGAAATCTATCTGGCACAAAAGAATCTGGATCATTCCATATCACCTCACTGCGATGGGTGCCATAGACATACATACCTATGAGGTCTCCTTTTTTTATTGAGATATTTTTAACTCGATCATCTTCGAGGGCGACTCTATCAAGGATCCAAGCAGGCGGGTAAAGTCGCATAGACTCGGAGAGGACCATCTTAGTATATGATGCCGACATCAGCGTACTCATATGGATGCCTTCCAATTTGATATGATCATACTCCTTCCTTATCAGCGACACCACATCAGGAGCATTGGTCAATTCATACAATGTCCAAGCTAAGGTGTTAGCTGTGGTCTCATGGCCTGCCGTGAATAAGATCAATGCTTCATCTAAGAGCTGCTGATCAGTCATTTTTTCTCCAGTGTCTCCATAAGTACTATTGATAAGCATATCCAACAAATCATCGGCATCATGTGGCTTAGCTTGTCTATCTGCAATGATTACTCTTAGGATATTTTTTGTTTCTTCTGCTAGTTTCAAAGCTTGAGTGGATGCACCACTAAGTTGTCTCCACCAATTGAACATAGGTTGACGTACCTCTTTGATTATATACTGCTGTAGCAAGGTAAAGGTTCTTCCTAATTCTTCAATCTGACGAGGACTGATACCCGTACTAAACAGTGATTTGGAAACAATCCGCAAGGTTAACTCCATCATGGCATCGGATATATCTATCGTCGATCTCTCTTTAACTCGGACAGATAGGTCCTCGATAAACGACTGTAATTCCAGATGCATCGTTTGAACAAGACCTTCCATCTTGGACTTGTGAAAGCCTGGTTGGATTAGCCTGCGTTGCTGAAGCCAATATGCTCCATTGGCTGTAAGTAAGCCATTCCCTATGTACTTGCCTAATGATTCCGTCTGAATGGCTGACTTCTTATAATTGCGATGATTCTTTTGGAGTACATGTTGTATAACTTCAGGATCGATGGTCATCAATAGCTTGCTACCATTAACAATCCGAGTGATATATGTGGGGCCATATTTGTTTAAGGCCTCATTGATTACGGGTATTGGGTTATCGACGAACTTAGCCATACCCAACAATGTTTTTAGCCTAGGTACTGTATGTACCTCATAATGATCAAATAATGGCATCCTGCATTCTTTAGTTCAATGTATTAATACTAACACTGACATAATCTGGTTGCCCTAGTGCTCCAGCATTTAACGAAGCGACACTCTCACGTCGAGGGATGATATAATCAAACCAATAGACGAATGTCTCATTCATGAATACGAAGTAATACTCTCCTTGTCTCCTGATGGTTAATTTGTTTTCTCCTCCTTGGACAAGATCCGAATCCTCATCAAAATACATTGTACCCCATACATCATTGCCACTATCTATGACAAAATCCGAATCCCTGTTATAAGCTATCCTAATTCTATCATCATTGCCAGCTCCCATAAATTGGACTCCTACAAATCCCTCACTTGTCCCAGTCGTCATGATTACTTCTATTTCAAAATCGCCATCGCTAAGACTGATGTAGGCATTATCAAACTCCATTACATCTGTGATCACATCGATAGGCTGACGGCTAAATGGATCATTAAAAGTCGCCGAAATATTCGCCCATGCTGGTGGAGATAAATTAGTATCAAAAAACTCCCGTCTATAGTAGTCTAATCGAGTACCTGCGTAATTGATGACCGCATTGTCTCCTTCTGGTATAGGACTTCCTCGCATCCTGCTCGCCCATTCTCCATTGACAAGTTTATCATTGCGATGAACTCTAAAGAGCTCACAATGGCCTAACTCATGAAATATAAGGCCCTCTTTATCAAATTCGGACAAGCCATCCCAAAAGAATTTTTCGATTTCGATTTCGTGGTTTCCTTTGCATACTCCGCCAGTCTCTTGATCCACTGCATTCCTAAACTGTATAGAAAGTCCAGTATCAGAAAAGTCTATGACTTGACCTTCTTGGGCGGCAATCTCTATGAATCGATCAACATAAATTTGAAATTCTGGTGGCACATCGTATATCACTTCTTCAGGGCCACAACCACCTAAAATCAGTACCGCTAAAAATGAATATGTTATCAGGACTCTGTTCATAGTTTACTACTTCTACCTAATTTAACGTATAAGTCTATAAAAAGCTCATGGCAAAACAAGATTCGAAATGGAATTATTTAATCGTCGTCAATACTTTATGTTTATTCTGTCCAGCACAAATAAATACGCTTAGATTAGAATTAAATTCTTTTTATTCTTAACGTAGATGT
>CAZJHC010000363.1:0-3697 GCA_964545645.1 uncultured Saprospiraceae bacterium | reverse complement strand
AGGTTACACTAGGCTGCCAAAGGGCAGCCTTTTTTTTGTCCCTATTATAGATCATGTCGATCTTTTGCTTGTGCTGGTCGTACTTCTTATGTCTATACAAACTATTGCCATACTTTATAAGCAAAATTCGAACTATGGCATTCGATAATGGTGTTACAACAATTAGCAATAATGCACGATTGAGATCAATTCATCGTAGACCTAAGATATTGAACACTCCAAATTATAGGGTTGCTCCATATCGAAGAAACAATGAACCAAAAAACCGGGGTCACAGTGGTTTGATCAATGCCAAGAAAGAAAGAATCAAAAAATTATTGAACCTCTTCTTTGTGGGGGTAGTGGCCCTCACTGCAACGAGCTATTTGATCTATGAATTTTTGTTGACATAGGCGTTCATGCTATGTGCCCATTAAGTCTGTCATCAGATTATCAATCTTGTTACTTAGTGCTGTGGTGACTTGATCATAATCGTCATCAGCGCTTAGGGGTTGATTAACACTACAATAAAACTTGATTTTAGGCTCTGTACCTGACGGTCTTGCAGATACGATGCTACCATCTTCAGTATAGAATTGTAAAACATTAGAACTGGGTATATCCATGTCTTTTACCACACCAGTGCCTAAGTCTTTTTCAGTTGAGTTTAGGTAGTCTTTAATTATAGCCACGTTACTTCCTCCAAGTGTTGTAGGAGGATTATTCCGGTAACCTTCCATCAGCGCTTTTATTTCTTCAGCTCCAGATTTACCTGTTTTCTTGATGGCTATTAGTTTTTCAAGATAAAGACCGTATTTCTGATGTAATTTAATTAAGGCTTCATAGAGGCTACTGCCCTGATCTTTATAATAGGCTGCCATCTCTGCTATCATAGCACATGATATTACGGCATCCTTATCTCTCGCATGTTCGCCTACGAGATATCCGTAACTCTCTTCTCCACCTACTATGAAAGTTTTCTGATCTTGGAGCTTAGTCATAATAGCTCCGATCCATTTGAACCCTGTGAGGGTATTATAACAATCTACATTTTTGGCGGCGGCTATTTTATCGAGTAAATAAGAGGTCACGATGGTCTTAACTATGTACTGATTACCGTCAAGCTTGCCAGCCTTTTCCCAAGCTACAAGCATATACTCCATCAGCAGAGAAGCTGTTTGATTCCCATTCAATAGAACGATATCTCCCATGATATTGCGCACGGCGATTCCGACACGGTCGGCATCTGGATCTGTGGCCATGACGAGATCGGCTCCGATCTCGTTTGCCTTGTTGATCGCCATTGTAAGGGCTTCATGTTCTTCAGGATTGGGATATATCACGGTAGGAAAGTTGCCATCAATAGTCATTTGTTCTTCGACGACTGTGACGTTTTCAAATCCAAAAGCTTTTAATACAGGCGGGACACTTACTCCTCCGGTGCCATGGATAGGAGAGAAGACAATTTTGAGATCCTTTTGATTTCGTATAGCCTCCTTGTTTATCGACAGCTTTGTTAACGCTTCGAGATATTGACTATCTATTTCTGAGCCGATGGATTGGATTAGGGATTGGTTTCTATCAAATTTGACTTGAGAGACATCGCTGATTTCTCTTACTTCATCTATGACCATCTTGTCATAAGGAGTAACCAGCTGGCCCCCGTCAGGCCCATAGGCTTTATAACCATTATATTCTTTGGGGTTGTGGCTCGCAGTAAGCATGACACCTCCTTGGCATCCTAAGGATCTTATGGCAAAGGACAATTCGGGAGTAGGACGTAGTCCATCGAAGAAGTAAACCTTGATACCATTGGCAGAAAATATATCGGCCACTACCTGTGCGAACACATCGCTATTATTTCGATTATCATGGGCTATGGCGACACTGATCTCTTGACCACTATATTGCTTGTTGAGATAGTTGCTAAGTCCTTGAGTCGCCATGCCGAGTGTATACTTATTGATGCGGTTGGTCCCTGGACCCATGATACCTCTGAGGCCTCCAGTGCCAAACTCCAGATCCTTATAAAAAGCATCCGTAAGCTCTTCATGCTGGCCAGCTACCAACATCTCTCTTACACTATCTTTTGTCTCGGTATCATAAGCGCCCGTGATCCATTGGAGAGCTTTCTTTTCAATACTTATGTCTAGCGTTTCCATTTGACTTTGTTTAGCGGTGATGAGATCTTTAATTAGATCGTGCTATTATAACAATATTGCTGCGATAATATTTAAATATGATTGTGGTTTTTCCATTACTATTTAGCGACCAATGATTTTAAGATTGGCAAGACTCTCTTATAGATATTATTAGGTAAAAAATGGCTGTCTCCTGTCCAGTGAACGATGTCTATCTGGCCATTGATATTATCCTGAGTCCATTGCGTATTGGGCGTATATGGTGCAATCCAATCGTCTGTACAATGGAGGTGAATTACAGGTGCTGTAATATTGGTCCATTCATGGCTTATATCATGGAGTGCCTTGCTATGACTCAGTTTTTCTTCATTAGCCACTTGGATATATCGTGGAAATATCCAATGGAGTAATGGGAAGTCTATGACATAATTGAACCAAAATATTTTTTCATCTAATGGTGCTACCACAGGGGCTAGTAGTAATACTGATGAAACACGCTCAGTATACTTGCCGGCATACGCCCCGGCCACAGGCCCGCCGTAGGAATATCCAACTAATATCAACGAGTCTACTTTAGTGCTTTTTACAATTTCGTGGGCAATATCTGCTTGAATAGATATGGACGTCTGTGCCTTGCCATAATCCGAATAGCCGTACCCCGGGCGGTCCATGACAATCATCTGCACGTTATCTTGTAGATAGGAATCGACCAAATACTCAGAGAAATCTTGCCAGCTTCCAGGGGCTCCATGAAAAAACAAGATGGTCTTGGACATGGTGCTATCGCCTGTAGAAAACCACCTGATATCATGTCCCAATAAAGTGTCATGATGAAGGGAATAATGGTAGTTGGACTCCTTAAATGTTGTCTCAAGGGTCTTGTCATTACCTCTTAAGTATCCTGATACGGAGTGAAGTAGTATTAAAATAATTGTGATTACAGCAATGAAAATGATGCTGAACCATATAGCAGTTTTTCGGATCATCAAGTAGGACTATTAACTCAGCTCACATCAGACCCTTTGATCTTTAACGACCACTTGTCTATTGCTTCAAATGGGATATGATCGCTTATATTTTTGCCATAGTAAACGACTTGGACTTTTTGATCTGCGCTGATTAAAAAATCTGCGGGCAAACGATTTATTGGGCCTTCTGGATCAATATTCATCATTCCTTTTTGGGTAGCTTCTAAGGCCTGAGATACGTTAGTCATTGCTGCCATGGCCCCAAGCCAAGAGGTCTTAAGCCCCATCTTTTTATACCATAACTGTTTGGGATCCGCAATAATATCAAAGGGAGTATCGTGCTTAGATAGATATTTGCTGATACTCTTTGTTGGCGATTGAAAAACAGCCACTGCCTTGATGCCGAGAGGTTCAAGCTCTTCCTTGTATTTATTAATAAAATGATGCATTCTCAAGTTGCAAAAAGGGCAGGCAGCATATCTATAAAATGATAAGATTAGTGGACTTCCTTTAAACTGACTAAGGTTTATTTCTCCGTTGTTAAATGATGTTCCAGATAACGAAGGAAGGTTTTGTCCTGGCTTTATTTTCCCCATAGAGCATTATATG
>CAZJHC010000362.1:0-3701 GCA_964545645.1 uncultured Saprospiraceae bacterium | reverse complement strand
CTACATTAAAATTCATGTCAAAGGCTGGACTGTTTTCATGCACACGATGGATACGTTTATTCCAAAAAGCATCTCCTGCTGTATGCTCTAAACCCATACTGAAGGCAGGAAAGTTTATGTATAGTTGACCATTAGATTGCTGCACTTCAATGACACCATACCCAGGGTGGTAGTAGAAGCCTACATATGCCTCTAAGGCCAAGCTTGGGAGACTATCTGCATTCATAGGAGCTAATGGCTCACCATAAGGCCGTGCTTGAGATACATTGACACTATATTCTTCCAAGGGTTTGATAGATTTATTAAGTAATCGTCGTGCGATCATATCTGATACATGAAAACTTATATTAGAGTTGTGTTGATTGGAGAGCACGATAATGCCCAAGTCATCTAGTGGATATACTTCTAAAGAGGCGGTAAAGCCTGAGAGTGCACCGCCATGCTGTACCCTATAATGACCCAAATAGTTGTTGACACTCCATCCGTATCCGTAACTATCAAATAGTATATCATTGTCGTGATCGAATGAAAATTGATCTCTAATCTTTACGTGATTGCTAAACGCACGCTCAAGGTAATCTTTGGGGATTAATTGCTGATCATGATGAGCGCCTGCATTCAAGAGCATCTGTGCCCATCGAGCCATGTCATTGGCAGAGCTATTGATGGCTCCTCCAGGGCCAGACTCTTGCAATGCATCAAAGAGCACTTCTACAGGCTGACCATCTCTGATGCTGTATGGTAATGAGTGGTTATCATTCGCTCTGGTTGCCTTGATAGATGTGCTCGAGTTAGACATACCGAGAGGGGCAAATATCTCTGAAGTTATCAAATCACCCCAAGGTCGATCTCCTATCTCTTGAGCGATGGTTCCTAGTAAGGAGTAACCCATATTACTATAACTCCAATGACCTGTGATATCCGTTGTTGGTTCCAGGTATTTTACCTTTTTGGCATTCTTGAGTAGATCATCAGTCGGAAAAAATACCATCGATGCATCACAATTACCTAAACCAGATTGATGCGTCAGGAGATCTTCTATGTTTACCAAGGAATCCATCTCATCCATATAAAAATCAAGACCATCGATATACTGTGCAGGTCTATCATATACTGATAAAGAATCCCTCCCTTCGTAGATACCTATCAGTCCTGACATAAATTGCTTGCTGATAGAACCAATGCCAAAAACTGTATTGGGAGTTACCGGTTTTTTCTTTTCTAAATCTCGATAACCAAATCCCTTGCTATATATGACTTCTTCTTTGTTCACAACTATTACAGATATGCCAACAGTTTTAAAGGTATCCATCAATTGCTCGATCTCATATTCAATACCTTTGAGTCGTTCGTCTTGAGCTATGGCAACTTGGCTAAGAAAAAGAGTTATGAGTAAAATTTGAGAGATTCTCATGATTTAGAGGTTTTTTTAGTAAACATTTTATGTATGATCACCCATTCTTCCCCCTCTTTTAAAAGCATAAAATAGTCTATGTAGGGTGTGGAGCTCTTAGGATGAGATATTTCTACTTTGGCAACAGCAGCGTTATTTTCGTAATCAATACTCAAGATTTTACCACTTTCTCCCGTAGGTTCACCTTCATTAGTATCGGCTATATAAGCAGTTCCGGCCCAGACGGCCACTTTGCCATCTCTGATGTAATATAGATTCAGATCGGGATGAAAAGCTTGTTTTAGTCTATTAGGTTGGCCATTGGTGGAGCCCTCGATATAATCTGTCAACGTTTTAGAAATAGCCTCTTTTTCATCTTGGGCTTGGATATAAATGGTCATGCTGAAGAATATCAAAATTGATACTAAGTGTTTCATAATTGTCATTTGTCTATGATTTAAATTGATAACGAGTCCTAAGTTAGTGCTAGGTGTCTTGTCATGACGGACGAGTATATGTTGGTATGCCTAAAGTATAAGTATGAGCAATATTCAAGTTCGTATTCTATTGTAGCGCATTCTTAGACAAATGAATCTCATACTTATATATTGAAGCTACATCTTTGATTCAAAAGCTATATTTACGATATGTCCCGAACTGTCAAACATGCAATTTTTTGGATTGTCATCTACGTGGCATGGACTTATATGAAGTCTGGTGGTGGCCAGTCGCCATGGTTTCAGAAATATCTGATGATCAATATCGTCAATATAGTTATCTACATGAGTGCCTTTTATCTCTTAAAGCATGTACAGATACCAACGTTCTATAATTCCAAAAGAATTATCGCCTTTGGGTTGAGCCTGCTGCTGTCTTCCGCTGTTATGTATATCATCTGGCGAAGCATGGGGCTATGGTGGATAGATGAGTTACGTGGTATCAATAAGAGCCACCAGTTTGGCAATATGGTAGACTACTTCACGCAGACTGTTCAGTTCTATTCTCCAGCCTTATTACTGTTAGTATGGGAGTCCCAAGAAGAACGCAAAAAAGAAAGCAATAGAATCCAACAATTAGAGAAGGAAAAACTCGAAACTGAATTGAAATATCTCAAAGCTCAACTCAATCCTCACTTTTTGTTTAATACACTCAACAATATCTATTCGTATGTAGTGACCAACTCTCCTAAGGCACCTGATATGATACTCAAACTATCAGCGATGCTTGATTATATATTATATAAGAGTCAAAAGGATAAGGTATCTCTGGGTGAGGAAGTTCAAGCCATAGAAAATTTTGTAGGATTGGAGAAGAATAGATATGGTGACAGACTATCATTAGATACTGATTATCAGGGTGATATGTCAACATTAGTGTCGCCTTTGATATTGTTATCAACCGTCGAGAATGCTTTCAAACATGGCGCCAGTGGTGATATCGACCAGCCTCAAATAAAAGTGAGCATATTGGAAAAAGATGGCACCATACATTGTCAAGTCTGGAATACTAAGAGTAGGTACGATGGAGAAAAGAATGATGCTTATAAGAAAGGTATAGGCTTATCTAATATACAGCGTCAATTGGCATTGGTCTATCCAGATACGCATGACATTACTATAGATGATGGAGACGACTCATACAGTGTGAGAATTAAAATCAAGCCAACAAAATGAATAATATAAAATGCCTAATCGTGGATGATGAGCCACCTGCGATTGCTCTTATGCAAAAGTATATGGCAATGGTGGATCAACTGGAGGTAGTTGATAGTGTATATAGTGCTGTTAAAGCATTTGATATTTTGAAAAGTCAGAAAATCGATCTTATTTTTTTAGACATACAGATGCCCGTGTTGAACGGTATTGACTTTATAAAAACTCTTCAAAATCCACCTGCCGTCATCCTCACGACGGCCTATAGAGAGTACGCATTAGATGGATATGATTTGGATATTTCTGATGGTACTATTCAAAATGAAACAAATGATGAAATTACAATTATCGATATTCCAATTTCACAAGATTTAGAAATCGAGGCGCAAGACAATAGCACAAGATGTGAGGGAGAGTTTACATTTTTACATCCAGATTGCTCATGCCCAACAGTTGCACCTCCAACAGCTATTTCAAATTTACAAATTTGTGAAGGAGAATCTATTCCTTCATTAGAGGTCACAGTTGATATAGATGTAATTGCAAATTGGTATGATATGCCTATTGGTGGAAATTTACTTCAAGCAAATAGTTTAACTTTTCAACCGATGGTTAGTGCGCCAGGAGTTTACACGTTTTATGTCGAAGGTGAAAGT
>CAZJHC010000361.1:0-3719 GCA_964545645.1 uncultured Saprospiraceae bacterium | reverse complement strand
ATATTAAGGCTATAGTCTTAGATTCTGATAGTACAGAGCCCTTTCCATTTATACAAGAGCTTATCACGGATGATATTCCAATATTCAAAATAGGGGAGATCAGAGAAATAGCTGATCATATTATAAGTATTCTTGGACAACCTAGGATTAAAGGCCTAGTCTTGGCGGGAGGAAAGAGCTCAAGAATGGGCGTAGACAAGTCACAGCTCACTTATCATGGCATACCGCAGGAGCACTATATGTATCAGCAATTGGGTCAATGCGTCTCGGAGGTCTATTTGTCCAAAAGAGAAGGCATTGCCGATACCGAGTTGCCAGTACTTATAGATTCGTTTATTGGGTTGGGGCCTTTTGGCGCCATCCTCAGTGCTTTTCGCAGTGATCCAAATGCGGCTTGGATGGTTACTGCTTGTGACCAACCTTTATTATTGTCGGAGCATATTCAACACTTGATTGAGCTACGAGACCCTTCCAAGGTTGCCACTTGTTATTATAATCCAGAGACTAATTTTCCAGAACCATTAATCACCCTCTGGGAGCCAAAAGCCTACTCGATTATGCTGCAGTATCTTTCATTAGGAAATAGTTGCCCACGTAAAGTATTGATCAATAGCGATATCAGGCTTATCAAGGTTGATGATACCGACTTCATGACCAATGCCAACAATCCCAATGAGAGATCACAGATCATAGAAAAGATTAGGATGATATCTTAACGTAGTCTTGCTTATAACTGAATACTATCCATCTCTGTAGATTGAGTGGAGTATCTTTTTTCTACAAAAGAAAAATACAATGTAGCACAGAATGAGCATGCCATATAGATACATAGTAGTAAGGTGGCTCCTGCGATATAGGCATCAGCTCCAAACCAACCATCTAATCGTATGATTAAGACCACACCCAATATTACTTTGGCCGTTTCAGCCATAACAGCGATAAGGTCTCTGTCCATCAAGCTTGTATAGGAGAATATTGACAAGCTAACAAATATGGCATACATCAATAAATCAAAATAGTTCATATCAGCGATATGTACTAGCGCATAGTAAATCAAAAGATTGTTGATGATCAGTTGAAACCAAGACCAATACTTTAAACTCAAGGAGGATTGAGGTTCATATTTAACCTGGTTATAGACATTATCAATCACTTCAACTGGATATTTTTGTAATACATCTTTGGGTCTCCATCCAGTCGGCATGAACCAGATCTTCAACTTATCGATCCATCTACTGGTTCGCCAGGCATCTTTGATAAGGAGCCACATATGTTGATAGTTTATGAAGAATGGATTCCAAGTCTGAACCGCCTTTTTAACACCGTACACTGGAGGGACATCGGCTTGTTCTTCTTGAAATGTGCCAAACCACTTATCCCAAACGATAAATATCGCTGCATAATTCTTGTCAATGTACTCTGGATTAATGGCATGATGAACCCTATGATGTGAGGGAGTGACGATAATGTGTTCCAAAAATCCCATACGACCGATTAATCTGGTATGATACCAAAACTGAGCAAACAAATGAAGAGGAGCAATGATAGCAATCACTTCAGCCGGGATACCTAATACAGCCATAGGAATAGAAAGGAAAAAATAGACTCCTACAATGCCAGAAATGCTCTGTCGTAAGGCGCAACTCAGATTGAATTCCTCGCTACTATGGTGTACTATATGACGATTCCACATGACATTAATCTCATGGTTCCATCGATGAGACCAATATGACGCAAAATCAATTAATACAAATGTTATCACATATATACCAACAGTAGAAGGGATAGACGTAACAGCGAGATGGTCAACCAGCCAGCTATAACTCACGATTACTACCGCCAGGCCGATAAGATCTTTAAGTGTATTAGTCATACCAGAGCTGAGGCTTGATATTGTGTCCATGCTTCTATTTACTTCGAGCCGCATGATCTTACTTGCGATATATTCGATCAAGATCAGTAGTACAAATCCTGGAATGGCGTAGGTCAAGGCAGTGGCATAAGCTTCCATAGTGACATTGGTTTCTTCTTTCAAGGTAGAGAAAAAATCAAATATGACTGAGTATGCTCAACTTTTGGTCGAATAATTAGTCATCAGAGGCTATGACATGAAGTTTAGATTTGCAAAATCTATATCTTGTGCAATAATGGGCTACAAAGAAACTGGTCAACAGATATTGTATAAGGTGTTTGATCCCTTGGTTCACCTAATACGTAGATTGGGTATCACACCTAACCATATAACGGTGATTGGATTTATTCTCAACCTTTTAGCTGTCGTCCATCTGCTCAATTATTTTGATTGGACAGATATTCAATATGGAGATAATCTTATTGGATTTGGGATTATACTTGGCTTTGCAGGATTGATGGATACAATGGATGGGCGTCTGGCCAGATTGTATAATATGAAGTCACGGTTCGGAGCATTTTTTGATTCAGTGATAGATAGGTACAGCGAGTTTGTCATGTTTTTGGGCTTGATCCTATATTTTCAATTATTCGATAACCAGTTGGGGATAATTTTATCCTTTGTTGCATTGATAGGTAGTATAATGGTGAGTTATGCTCGATCACGAGCCGAGGCGTTAGGAGTTGATTGCTCGGTAGGATTCATGCAGCGACCAGAACGTATCGTTTTCATAGGAGTCTGGGCGATTATTTTTGGCATTGTGTTTTGGAATAGGCCAGATATCTTAGAGCAAAGTATGATGATCCGAGGACTGGATTATTTTGTCATGGGTTTTTTATTTTTAGCAGTAGCGACCAATATAACTGCCATCCGAAGAGTACTGCATTCTGAGGAACAATTGAACAATGTTGGCTAATCTCTATTAGTAATAAAAAAATTTTTTAGTTGCTATGACCGATTATGTAAGGAGGGGTTCCTTGGCCCTGTTTTACTTGTTTTTTTTCGGGCTATTAGTTTTTTTGACGAGAGAGTGGAAATCTGATGATACTGCACTTACTCTATTGGTGTGTTCTCTGATTATTATCCATAAGTATACTTATAGGATCGTATTGGTTTTATTATGCTTTTTGCTTTTCCTTATTATATATAATACTCTTCCAGCATTTCCTAATTATCTATTTGGGGATGTCCATATCTTGGAGCCTTATAATCTTGAGAAAGCCCTGTTTGGGATTGTCGATGGTGATCGAACTGTCGTGCCAAGTGAGTGGTTTGCTAACAGAACCAATGATCTATTATCATTGATCGCTGGAGTTTCCTACGTCTTATGGATGCCTCTGCCTATGCTATATACTGGATATCTGTTTTTTATGCGTAAGGATGCCCTTTTTTCGTTTAGCGCAATATTCTTGATGACCTGCATCTTTGGGATGATCGGATATTACATTTATCCCGCTGCTCCACCATGGTATTATATCAATTATGGAGTTGGGACAGATTTTACCATACCGGGTAGTGAGGGGTTGTTATCAGAGTTTGATGAACTTATAGGCTTTCCTGTCTTTAATGGGATATATGCTAAGGGCGGTAATGTTTTTTGTGCTATACCATCATTGCATTGTGCTTATCCAGTTATTTGTTTTTTAACTGCAAGATCTTTGAAGAATCGATTACATATGATCGTATTTGGATTGTGGGCTATGGGGACATGGTTTGCTGCTGTATATTCTCAACATCACTATATTATAGACGTAGTGTTAGGAGTTATATGTGCTTTGATATCTGCTGGATTAATCAACTATCTATC
>CAZJHC010000360.1:2574-3725 GCA_964545645.1 uncultured Saprospiraceae bacterium | reverse complement strand
ACATATTTTTAGAGGGATATAGCGGTTATGCGAGTTATCTATGGTATGAGATTACACACCCTTCGTTTAAGAATTATTTCTATTGGCTCATCGCAGTATCCCTGTTTTTCTTTGTCTTAGAGGTGGTGGTGCCGTGGCGCAAGAAGCAGTCTATATTAAGAAGGGACTTTTGGCTTGACGCCTTTTATATGTTTTTCAACTTCTTTCTCTTTTCGCTGATCATCTACAATGCAGCTTCAGATGTTGTCGTGAACTTATTTAACGATGGGATTAAGACAGTCTTTGGTGGCTTTGACTTACAACAGATGAATCCGATGAATGCCTGGCCCATATGGGCTGTGTTAATCATAGGATTTATCGTTCGTGATTTTGTACAGTGGTGGATACATCGTCTATTGCATCGATCAGATTGGCTATGGCAGTTTCATCAGGTCCATCACTCTGTCGAGCAGATGGGATTTGCAGCACATCTGCGATACCATTGGATGGAGAACATCGTGTATCGTACGCTTGAATATATCCCGCTGGCTTTATTGGGGATTGGCTTACATGACTTTTTTATCATTCACATATTTACCTTGGCTTGGGGTCATTATAACCATTCTAATATATCCATTAGCCATAGATATACCGGAGCCATATTGTTAGGCTTAATTGGTCTGATCATTAGTCAAAATTTATTTGATTTCAGCCTTATCTCTGAACCCTCAGTACTGATGACTCTCATCCTTGTAGGTGCTGGAGTCGTTGTGGGCTATATCCTAATAGGCCCGATCATGAGGTATATTTTTAATAGCCCTGAGATGCACCTATGGCATCATTCGTATGAGTTGCCTGAGGAGCGGCGCTATGGTATCAACTTCGGACTCACCTTGTCGGCTTGGGATTACTTATTTGGTACAGCCTATCAACCTCATGATAAGGGAGATATCAGATTGGGTTTTCCTGGTGTGGAGCATTTCCCAGAGTCATTTACAGATCAGGTAGCATTAGGGGTTTTAAATAAAGGATTCAAGGCATCTGACTATGAACGACTCGACGGATAATCACTAATAGTAATCATTTAATGGACTAATAAATACAATTGACTGGGTCCATGATGAGATAACTAAAGTTATTTTGATCTTGTAGAGGCATAGAGAAATCCACGA
>CAZJHC010000360.1:0-2474 GCA_964545645.1 uncultured Saprospiraceae bacterium | reverse complement strand
ATGGACTTTTTGCTTTTCAACACACTTGATAGCATCAGTACTCCATGCTCAGTAAAGGCAAAAAGTAGACTTCTTCGTCCTCCCCAACTTGAGGTCGCATTTTGCGACTTCAAGTTATCGAACTCTTCTTTGGTTAACTGGAACATGAAATCTGCGGGAAAACGCTCTTTGTTTCTTTTGACCTGCTCGTTTAAGCGCTTAGTTTCAACTTCATATAGCTCTGCTAAATCTTGATCTAACATTACTTTTTGATCTCGAAGAATATAGATTTTGCTGATTATTTCCCCTTGTGTAGCTAACTCCATTTAGTAAAGATATTTGTTTAGCAATTAAGTCTACCTCAACGGATGATACTCATCCACTACGCACAAAGGAGTATTTACCTAATCTTAGATGAATCCACAAGCTCATCAAGTTCGCTTTTGATTGTATCTATTGGATTTATTCCATCTTCACAATTACTTATACAACTCTGATCAGTAAAACTATTACAATACATCATTTGTAAGAGATGTTTTTACACACTACCTTTAATTTTTACTTGTCAACTACTCTGATGCCCAATAAAATTATATCTGTTGCTTTTCTCTTTTTTGGACTCTACATGTCAAAGGGTTTAGCACAAAAAAATCCAGTTCCAGTTATTTCGATTACAGATACGCTGATTAGATCACTTGAGAGTGATAGAGGTGTTGATGCAGAGTTAATTGAGTTTCACGAAAACATTAACCATATAAAATTCGACAGCTCTAAAAATGATATAATTATAGAATTTCGAGCACATAAAAAAAATGACGTTTATATTAAGGGTATTGGATCAGTGGGGAGATACGATATTGATTTGAATGAGCTTATTTGGGAAAGACAGGTGAATTTTTCTAATTCATTTGTCAACTACACTCATAACATAGTGATTCAAGTCGGTCAATTAAAAAGTCTTGCAACTAATCTGGAGACGAATTCGAAAAAATGGGAAGCTAAATCAACACTAATGTCATTTAAGGATAATGGAAATGTTGTTATAGGCTACGATATTAAAAATAAATCTAGGGCAAAAACACTTCGAGCCTATGATGTTTATTCTGGGCAAGAACTGTGGACTGCCCAAATAGACCGTCGATATGGTTGGCGAGGCTGGGCCGAACTTGATGAAGAGAATGTTATACTGGCGGCATCAGGCTTGGCTTCGATAAACGAGACTAAAGGGCTCAATTGGAAGCATGACACTCAATTGGTCAAAAAAAATTCTGGACCTTTAAGAAGCCCAGGACTTCCGTTTAATCAGAATTCGAATGTATTAATAGATAATGACGAAATATACTATGCCACTAGCGGCAGTATACATAGGTTGGATAAAAACGGAGAATTTATCTGGGATAAACCGATAAATATGAAAGACACGGGAACGTCTTTTTTGATGGCTCCTACTGATAGTACGCTGTTATTTATTTCTTCGGGCTATGTCTATTTTAGAGACAACCCTTATACGGCATACGGTGATACTTTTTTACTCCTCTTAAGTAGAAAGGATGGTTCGGTCATATGGAAAAAGGACATTCAGAAACTCAGGAAAGTTAAACTGGCTTGGATAAAGGATTTACTATATCTATCCAATAAGAAAAAAATTTCAGTTTACAATTGTCATACAGGAGATCATGTTGGAGATGTCAAAATGAGGGATGAATTGACCAAATTGAAAGGTGGAATTGATGCGAGGGATTCGATATATTTTTATCGAAATTCTACCTCACGTTTAGAATTATTGACTAATGACGACCCAAATCATCTGTGGTTGCTTGCAAAAGATTTTGAAGCATTTAAAATCAATAGTAATGGCGATAAAACAAGTTATATTACTCCGAAGGATTTTTTCAAAATCAAGATTGATAAGCCATCGTTTAAAATTGTGTCAAGTTTCAATAAGTCTTATGTGGTAAGGCCTGATCTTACAGCGGTATTGCAAATCGATGGAGGGCAGGCCACAATTTTTAATGAACACATATATTTTTCGAAAGATAACGCACTAATCAGGGTGCCTTATGACACCATTGTCAGTTCGCTATAATGTTACTTAGATTGTTCGCTACCCATTGGACAGTACACTGAGGTTAGATTGTATCAACTTAATAGAGATCGCCAAGAGTATAATACCAAATACCTTACGGAGGATTTCTTCACCATTCTTTCCAATCTTGCGCTGTATCCATCCCGATGAACGGATCACGATAAAGACGATGATCAAGTTGATGATAATGCCTATTACGATATTGGCCACGTGATACTCTGCCTTGACCGATAGGATAGTTGTCAACGTCCCCGCTCCTGCTATCAAGGGAAATGCTAATGGGAATACTGAGGCACTATTGATCTCCTCATCACTTTTCATCAGATTAATACCTAAGATCATCTCAAGCGCTATGATAAAAATGATGATACCACCCGCAACAGCAAAGGAATTGAGATCCACGTGAAAC
>CAZJHC010000359.1:0-3727 GCA_964545645.1 uncultured Saprospiraceae bacterium | reverse complement strand
GAGATGATCGTATACCATTTAGATACCCATAGAGGTAGAGTTTAGTTAAGATCTCAGGTTTGTAGGCTGGTCGCCCTTCGTGTGATTTGCCTTTGACGATGAATCCAAGTTCTTCTAAATCTGCACCATGGACAAAACTATCAATGAGCCGCACCATGCTATTTTGCTGAATCTGCTCTTCGAGATTCAGCATCATCAACTGATGGCGGCTATCACCTTTTATTTGAGGCATATGAATATCATTTTATACCTCTATAAGGTACAAAAATCATGACACATATAGAAATTAATAATATGAAAAGACGGTGGTTTTTGCACAGTCTGACGGATCTGCGATATGGAGCGGACGACCGAAGGAAGTCTGATCTCATCATCGCTTGTTAGCTGCTGGCCTTCAATTATTGTCTACTTCAATTCCATTACTATTGATGAAGTTAAATATGGATTATCAAATTCTACTAATTCCCCAGCTTCTTTATCAGGGATTGGGAACAATCTCACAGACAAAGCCTTCTTATTGTATTTTAATGACAAAGCCGCAACATCTCTATATATTCCTTCAATCACTTCAATAGAAGTATTGCCAGGAATTGGAACTACATCCAAACCAGTTCCAGAGACACTGGAAAAAAGTAATAATTCTTCAACCGAATAACGATTTTCAATAACTCGCTTTGCCAGCACCTTGTCTTCAATTACAGGAAGCATTAAGCCAGAATAACCACATTTTTTAATATCGATATTTTTTAATGCACTTGTTATTATTGAACAAGCGCTTAAAGTTGTTGAATTACCAAATGGTTTTCCAGTTAAAGTTTCTATTGCTTGACCAATACTGGCATCAAGACCAGGGGCGGGAGAGGTGTCTATTCCATCATATTTCCATTTTGTTGATGATGCAATTTTTGTCGCAATTTCTTCAACCGGTTTTAATTGAAGTTCTAATTCCTTTTTTAGATTTGATTCCGCATTCTGCCAATTTGAATTGATAAAAACCTTTGTTAGTAAATTTGGCGATTCTAATCCAATAGCAAAACTGTTTGGACCTTCATGAAAAGCCGCTGGGAAAAATGGTATTCCTGCTGGACAGTTTGCGGAAGCTGTAAATCTGAAATTCGCTTCACCCCCTTGACTGTTATTTGATAAGGCTTGACAAATTTCTGCTGCACTCTTTATTGATTTTTCGTGTATGCCGTTGCTCTGAGAAGAAATGGGAATACTAAAGCTGATATTTGTTGTTTCATTATTGAGTTGAATAACCCAATCAACAAGTTTTGAATCATAGTGGTTGCCTTTAACTATTTCACCAATTGACAATGAAACGTTTTCTCTCTTGGCGATTTGGTCAATCTTTTTGAGATGGATGATAGTTTCAGCATCAGGACTCTTATTTATTATTTGATGAAGGCTATTGGTTGAGATTCTAATGGTTTGAACTTCATATCCTAATTCTTGAAATTCTTGTTTAGATTCATTTAGGAATATAATCGCATTTACTATTGATGTGGTATCTGAAATGCTCGACAAAGAAACTCCAGCTGTAATAGTCCTTATTCTAAAGTTGGGTTTTGTTTCTATTTTAACCGCACTTAGAAATACAATCATCAAAAATGGTAGAATTAATAGTATCGATTTTTTCATTTTTTCATTTTTTTGCTTGCAGCTAACTAGTGTATATATGATCAAAACCCATGTTTTTGATCGTTTTTACGCTGCACGTTGTGTTATCCAAAGATTATAAATAATTAACACATTTGATCACTGATCAACTAATTGATAGATTAATTTGATCTTTGATGACTTTTTGCCTCAATCACAACCATTCAATTCTTTAGTCAGATATTAGTGCTCTAACAAAATCTCTATGAAAAAAGTGTGTGGGATCGTCCTCAAGTCTAATGAACTTATATCCGTAGTGTTAGAAGGATCTCCTGAGGATTATCGAGTCATTACTACAACCTTTGAGAAGTACAAACTTGAAGATTCCAAAGACCAAACTCAGGTTAAAAAATTCAGAGAGGAGCTTTTAGATTTTTTTGATTACGAGGACTTTCACGCTATAGGCATCAAGGAACGTATAGCGAAGGGCCGTTTTGCTGGTGGCGCCTTAACATTCAAGATGGAGGGGCTCCTACAGACGAGTGATTATCCTGTTAAGATTATACATGGTCATCGCATCAAAGCCAAAACTAAAGACCAAGTCATAAGAGTAAATGAAGTCAAAAAATACCAAGAAGATGCCCTTCTTACGGCATTCTACCTTTTACTGGACTAATGCGACCATCGACTTACGGCCGATTAATTATCTTACTCCAAAATAGCACATGAAGGCGATCTATATCACTAAATATGGCAATAGCGATCAAGCATTCGATATACGTGAGACCGATATCCCCTCTCCAGGTCCGAGAGAGATTTGTATTAAGGTGGTTTCCTCTGGTCTTAATTTTGCTGATGTCGTAGCCCGTCGAGGGCTGTATCAAGATGCCCCGCCTAATCCGGCCATTATAGGATACGACGTAGCGGGATATATCTATGCTGTAGGGAGTGAAGTGGTTGACTACACCGAAGGCCAAAAAGTAGTGGCACTCACTCGATTTGGTGGATATGCTGAGTATGCTATTGCCAAGGTTGAAGGTGTTGCTCTACTCCCTCCAGAGTACGATCTGCACAAGGCCACCGCACTAGCTACGCAAGGATGTACGGCTTACTTCTGTGCCGAGGAGTGTGTGTCTTTGCATCAAGGCGATAAGGTGCTCGTCCAAGCTGCCGCTGGAGGTGTCGGTAGTCTCCTAGTTCAGATTGCTAAACATCGTGGATGCGTTGTCTATGGTACCGCATCAAGTAAGAAACAAGACTTCCTTAAAGTGCTCGGAGTTGACCAGGCTATAGATTATACACAAGATTCCTTCAAAGACATCATAGCTGCTGATCATCCAGATGGCATCGATGTAGTATTTGATAGCGTCGGTGGTAAAAGCTTTAAGCATGGCATGAGTATCCTTGGGCCTGGAGGTCGTATGGTCAGCTATGGTGCTGCATCACAGATAAAAGGCAACAAAACCAATAAATTGCAAGCCGCAGGCGTCGTATTTGGCTTTGGCCTCTTCACCCCGATTGCATTACTAATGAACTCCAAGAGCATTATCACCGTCAACATGCTACGAATAGCAGATCATAAGGCCAATGTGTTTCAGCATGTGATGACACAAGTCGTTAAACTCGCAGAGCAAGGAATCATCAATCCGACCTTGAGTAAGACCTTTGATGTTAGCGATATAGCAAGCGCTCATGAGTTCTTGGAATCTCGACAATCCATCGGCAAGGTGACCCTTAACTGGACGTAGATGCCCTCTTTATATCATAAAGGCATCCTTGCTACAGTGCTGGCAGCACTCCTTTGGAGTACTGGTGGTGTTTTTATTAAAATACTACCTCAATCTGCCTTTACAATACTTTTTTATCGAAGTCTATACGCTGGACTCTTGTTTTTGGTTTTATTCAGAAGAAGCGTTCTTAAGGTCAATCGTCTATCCTTTGTAGCAAGTGTTTTTTATACCGTATTACTAATTTCCTTTGTCATGGCCACTAAGCTTACTACAGCGGCCAATGCCATATTTTTACAATATACTGCCCCGGCTATGGTCTTGATTTTAGAACCTCGCATATTCAAAGTGAAATTAAAAGGTATCAATGTAGCCACTGTCGTAATCACACTGATTGGGAT
>CAZJHC010000358.1:0-3733 GCA_964545645.1 uncultured Saprospiraceae bacterium | reverse complement strand
CATTACGGAATCCTTCGCCGCCAAAAAATGCTGAAAACTGATAGTTATGATAGGCTCCCGGACAACTGATTGCTTGTACACCAAAAGCACTCCCTATAAGATCATTGCTATAGCCCGACATTGTAAACATCCCAGTCATCGTGCCTTCCTTAGTGGCATTTAAGAAGCTGACACCGAGTCCGGTTGATGCGCCTGTAATATTAGTCGTGTTCAAGAATGGCACAGGCATCATTCTCACAGACTTGCCGTGACCAGGTTTATCTAACCATATGCCATGTAAGGCTTTTGCCAGTCCCTTGTCCTCATTAAGGGGATTGAACATAAACTGAAATAGCTTAGGGATGTGATCAAAGCTCTTAGGTTTTACGTAGAAGTCATCTGACACCGTTCCATTTCGTGGTGTGGGAACAGCTCCCGCAGTCGCTCCGTTGCGCACATTGATCTCTACGGTATGGATTTCATTGCTATGTGTTGCTAGCCTGCCAGCATTGTAGCCTGGCGTATAACTCACCTTGAACTGTAAGGTGTGTTTTCCTTCAGATACAGATGCATCTACATGAAATGGTATTACGACTTCTACTAATTCTTTATAAACTTTGGTTTTGCCGAGTTTAGCCGGCACCCACTCCTCAAATGGTTCTGGATACTGCGCATCTTCGAAGCTAATTCCAGCCATTTTTACACCTGTAATACTTGTACCTGGAGGGGTACGCGCATCATCTGGCGAAGCGCCCAACCAAATCCATTTAGGCACTTTAAAAGTTGCTACAATCGAAGAGCTTTGACCAGGTGCAACAGCTTGATCAGCAGATTGCAACTCAATTACTACGGGTTTCGAACTAGTCTGCGCATTGGTCATATACGCTAATACAAGTAAGCTTAAGGTAAAAATTAGTCGTTTCATATCTAGTTATTATGTTATGATTTTATATTCTTAAAGAACTGATAAGTTTAATTTGTCCATCTGATTCTGCTGCATGATACCCCAGTTTAAAACCGATAATATCGAGGGGTGCAAAGAAGAATCCCCCGCCATAGCTATAGTGCCAATCAGAATTGTTGTCGCCCTCCAAAAACGTCCTTCCATGGTCAAAAGACCCAAAAACACCAAAGGTCGTAGGAACTGATTTACCAAACTTGAACACCTTAACTCTTAAGTCTGAGGATTGATATACAAAACCATCACCCGCAAATCTGTCAGACCAAAATCCTCGAAGTTTTCGATCACCAGCGAGATAGTTAGCATTAAAGAACTCATAGTCACCAAAATTGTATTTGAATCCCAAATCGGTGCTGAAGACAACATTAGGTTTGGGGCCTAAGGGGATATACATTTGGATGTCCGATTCTACTCTATGGTGGTTCGTCGAGACATCTACTAAGTTCGCATGAAAACTGTATCCAAAAGTATATTTATAGCCCCTTCTAGGGTTTAGATCTTGGTCTAAATTTTGTTTTACTAAGCTTATATTGAGGTTTCCATAAAACGCATCATTGAGATCATCGGCGCTTAAATCAGAGCTTTCAGATAGATAAAATAAGTTTCTGTCATCATTGGACTCTTTGAAATCGATATACCTTAATCCAACTCCCAGTTTTAAAACACCTGCATTTTTAACTTGTCTTGATATTTTGGGATCAAAGTTGATACTGCTGCCTTGTACGACAAAATTCTGGAAACTTGGGTCTGGCTCAGATTCAAATAATTCTTCTGGCGCTACATACTCATTGCCAAGTCCATAGTAATATTGAACAAATGTAGGCGCTGTTATTTCATAGTTTGGACTTAAGTCCCACTTACCAAAAACTGATTTTATAGTGCCACGATAGTAGTGTCTAATAGATGCTAGTCTATAGTAATAATTCAAACTTAAGACATTGTTACTTTTATGCGGATTAGATCTAAAGTTATGGGTCCGCCATCTATACTTCAGTGATACACCCAATCCTTCATCCGTGTAAAGCGTTAAGAATGGATGTAAGAGCTTTCTATCGAGTTTGAAATCTTTTCTGTCGTATACATTTACTGCATTACTAGTACTCAATTTACTCTTATAGTTTCCTTTTACTTCTACCTCATCTACAAGGTCATAAACAAGGACCTTCTTGGATGCCACGGTGTTATTATTTATAACATCATGACCATCTCCTCCTACGATCCTTACTGTGCTTTTGAGATCATCTCCTGACAGCGTAAACGTATCGTCTCCTCCTAAACCAAATAATCTTATTTCCTCACTTGTAGATAGGTCTATAACATTACTGTATATTAATTTCTTCTCTTTTTTCTTCTGAGTATAAACATTTAGATCCGCTCTATCTTTTTCTACGACAAGTTCGAATTCGTCCTTCCCCTTAGTCCCAACAATGTCCACTTCTTCATACAGGTAATCATAAAATTCAGCAGCGTATTCCTGTAGATCTACTCTTCTTGCTTTTAATTTCTCTGAAATTTCTTCAGCATCATTATCCCTAATTGCTTGGGGCCATGCCATAAATGCTTCTTCTATGACCTCGTCTGTTATATTGTCTTGAACTAGTTTTGCTGCAGCGACAAAGTCTTCTTTCGTTAGTCCATTTAAAAAAGTCCTATCAAAATGTCTTGCGTTGAAATTAAGTCCGAAAACGAAATCAACTTTATTTTCAAACGATCTCAATCCTGGATTGAAATAAGGCCTAGTAGGAATAAAGCTGCCTAACGCTTTATTTTTGAAAAATACCTGATCTCTATCTCTGGGCATAGGACGATATAGCGCTTTGCCAGATTCATCCTCATATTTTATCCACCTCCACTGATCATCATGTCGATCCCAGTCACCGATTAGCATATCTAACATTCTACACCTGGCTAATTCTTTCTGATCGATTCTACCCTTCCCATTATGCAAAATGCTAATCATTTTGACCGTGCTGACCGATTTTTCAGCATTACCAAATATCTTATGTTTAGCGATATTGCCAGCTGGTCTCTGCTCCATTAGATATAGACCATTGGCAAATTTTTCATTATAATCTCCTAGCTCTAACTGACCCGGCAGATAAACAACCTTGGGGACAGTGTGCAATATATCTATCGCCTCAGCTAACCTTGGGATCACAAGAGCTCCATAAGGATGAGATGACGATATACCTCCTTGTATAGAGGTTTGAACGAACGTATTTCGCAGTTCTGGATCAACTAATTTATCGACATTTTTATCTATAGATCTTAGGACGTATTGAGCCTCATCGCCATCCTCTAAGCGCAATGACAAAGTCTGATCTCCGCCTCCTTGCTTGACTATATTTAGTCCATGATCACCAAGCCATAGGTATGGAGCCTTGATATCAGTACCCCAAGATTTTCTATATCCGTCACTAACCCCAAAAGATCCTTCCCCATACTTGTTAGATGCATGCAAGACTATGGAGTCTATTTTGTGATCTGCTATAAAGTCTCGCATGTTGATTACAATAGGTTGAATCTTATGTAATCTCTTTTGATACTCAATTTTAAAACAAGAACAGCTTTCGTCATATGCAAAAAACTCCAACCACAACTCTCTATCATTGGTATGTATGAATTTTGAGAATCCTGCTTTCTGACTTGCGAATGCATTATCTCCCCCTTTTCTGACATAATCAACCATACTTGAGACACCTGTATTCACATAATGATTCAGATTCTTTTCTTCATATTGCAAATTGTTTTCATGCGAAGAAACAATAGTACATCCTTCGCAATTTCTTACGC
>CAZJHC010000357.1:0-3744 GCA_964545645.1 uncultured Saprospiraceae bacterium | reverse complement strand
CCGACCCTCATGTACTACCTCGAAAACGTACACATTGCCAGTGATCACAATTTTATTGATGCTCGCTTCCCAGTACAGTTTGTCATCAGACCCAATACTGACGAATTTCACGATTACAGAGGTTATGCTGGAAGATTGGCTGGTGGTGTCATGAAAAAAGGAGATGCCGTAACCCTGTTGCCAACTGGCTTCTCTACTAAGATTAAGCAAATAATAGGACCAGACGGAGAACAAGAGGTAGCGTTCCCGCCACAATCTGTGACAGTCCTCTTAGAAGATGATCTTGATCTCAGTCGTGGTGACATGATCGTCAGAGAAAACAATCAACCTGAAATAACCCAAGATATAGAGGTTATGTTATGTTGGTTTGATAGCAATAGACCTCTGCACGCCAAAGGCAAGTATAGTATAAGGCACACTTCTCAAGATGCACGCTGTGTTGTTAAAGAGATTAGATATAAGCTAGATATTAACTCACTACACCGTGATATGGAGGATAAGAATATCAATATGAATGATATTGCACGGGTCGTGTTGCGAACTACTAAGCCTCTGTTTGTTGATTCTTACCGTAAGAATCGAAATACAGGTAGTATAATCTTAGTGGATGAAGCCTCTAACAATACTGTTGCTGCAGGTATGATTATATAATATCATATTTTGCCAGATATGAATAAGCCTGTTTTCATATTAGGGCTTGGCAGGTCTGGCACGACATGGGTATCAGATATTATCTCGAAGTATAGTGGAGGACTAATTCTGTTTGAGCCACTCCATCCGCAGATCTATAGCGATGTCAACACCACAATCTATCGAGAGTCAGTCGCGTCCGCTGCTCTGATCAATCACCTAGATGCAGTGCTTAGCAAGCAACTCAAGCGTGATTGGTTGCTCAGGAATCATCTTCCCTCAACTATTGATCAGGTAGATCCTAAATACGTTGAGAGCATCTGGGAGCATTCCGAGATTATTGGTCTTAAGTCAATTCGACTCAACACCTCATTTGATTCCTTGGTAGAGCATTATTCAGCTAGGGTCGTCTATATCATACGACATCCTCTGGCTGTAATCGCTTCGATTCGGAATAGACCGCATTTCTGGGAGGACCTGGGTTGGAGCCAACATTGGCGTCTATTTAATAATCATATTAGGGGTTTAAAATTCCAAAAACTCTCTGCTGATTGCAATACCCGTATTGAACAGCTAGCTTTCGTATGGGGATATCTTAATCTGCGAGCACTGAAGCAGCTGCACCAGATAAATAGTCAACCCATCTTTTATGAGGATCTGTACACGCATCCTTTTGATCAGGTGAAAAACTTATTAATCAACCTTGATTTATATGATCACCCTATCCATCCTTCACATATTTTTACGCCGTCGATGGTCTCACTCAATACTTTGCATTCTGCACAATATTCTTCCTTTGATGATGATTTCTTGAGCTTAGACTTTTTTTGGACAGACACGCTAACTGATGACGAAATCAAGAGTATCCATCGAGTCATCCACAAGCTTTGCGATTATGATCAACATTTGGCAGAGATGTGCGCTGAGCGCAACTATCTTTGAAATACATGAATCCTGTTAAGGGCGGTGCAATATCATTTATCGGAGTTGGTTTACAGCAGCTGATCAATCTTGGAGGGGCCATTATCTTGGCTCGCATCCTAGGACCTGAAGACTTCGGTGTGTACGCCTTATGCTTTGCAGTGTTCCTCTTTTTTCAATCCTTTTTGGACTTTGGGCTTACTCCTATCTATCTGAAGTACCCTACAGTCAATAAGCTTGTCAACTCTTCATTTCTATCAATTAATGTTTTTTTCGGAGTGCTGGTGGCTTTGATTCTTTTGTTGCTCGCTCCTCCTATGGTCCATTACTATGACCTAACACTCTTATATACCTTATTTCCTATTATGGCCTTATCTGCCATCTGTATGAGTGTGTCAAACCAGCCATTTAGTCAATTGCTGCGCAACAAAAAGTTTTATTCTACAGAGTCCATTTCGATTGGTTCGGCGGCTGTATCATTGATCATTTCAATAAGTCTGGCCCTTTCTGGTTGGGGAGCAGTTGCGCTAGCCATTAAACATCTTAGTTACAGCTTTACCAGACTTTTAAGCGCACTACTACTCTCAAGGGCCAAGTATCAATTCGTATCTATCAAGAACATTTTAGCCATCAAGCCCTATATCATTCAGGCTTATCACCTTGTAATAAGCCGGCTGATTACAGGAATAAGTGGAAACATAGAAAAACTTTTTGTGGGTAAGATTTTTGGAGAATTTACTCTGGGTCACTATGAAAGAGGCCTCTTCGTAGTAGATAAGCCAAATACATTTCGCAATGCCCTCACAACTCCGGCGATGACCTATCTAAGTACTATGAAAGGTGAACGCCTCCGCCAAGCTTATAGGATACTTTCTTTGTTTATTCTCAATTTTATTGGTATTCCTTGTTTATGCTTTCATCTATTTGGCCAGGAGATCACCACTCTTATCCTTGGTGAACAGTGGATTTATGCTGGATCATACGTTGTATGGCTCGCTTTCCTAGGGTTGTCTCTGATCTTCAAGGGGCTTACAAATATCATGTATATCAATGATCTTAAAACTAAAGAGCTCACTAGATTATATTGGATTGGAGCTCTAATAGTCTTTGCTCCGATAATTATTGGGTTCTTAATATTCAAGGTTGATATGCTCGTGTTTGTTACAGTATATAGTATACTTTCCTTGGTATATTGGTTTATCTGCTGGTGCAATACGATACTGAGATATGTTGATCGTAATAGCGCTATTCGGGTTATTAGTTTTGTAATTACGCTATTAACCCTTTTTGTGCTAATGGGTAAGTTGTTCCAACTGTTTCTATCATTCAATTCCTTTGTAGAGATCTTATGCTCATTAATTTTATCGTGGTTAGTCGCAATGCTCTTAACTGGAATTATCTTCAATCCCGAGATGCAAATGCAAAAGAAATTCATTGTTGATAGACTTCCTAGCAAGTCATGAGTCAGATAACGTTACCAGATATATCTAAAGTAAGGATTAGCATCGTGTCCTTTTTCTTGCTTATGGCGTTACTGAGATTGACGTTTTTTGATTTTTACTTATCGCAACTTTTCGGTTTTCCCGTTGAGATCAATGCGCTGGGTGGAGGAGCATTCAACTTTGTAAACTACATCAGTTTTTTGGGTTTACTAGTGGTTTTTGTCCATCAAGGACCAAAGATGTCAACATTCTGGCCCTCCTTAAGCCAGTATGGTGTTCTTGTTGTCCTATACTCTATCAACTTTGTCTTGAGTCCTTACATAGACTCTTCGTGGTACCTCTATCAGCTCATCTTTATTATGATGGCAATTGTTGTACACATTTTCATATTCAAATTAAGAGATTGGGACGACCGGTTATTTTATAGGAGAACGATATGGATTTTCTGGTTGATGTTTGCACTAGTGGTGTTTTGCACGATCCAAATACTTCTTCAATACCCCTTGTCATATTACTTCACAGAATTTAATGACGCCTTTGTACATAGCTTGGATGACTTTGGTATAATGAAGCAGCGATACGGATATTTACTTGGGTTTCTGAGTGCCTATACTTTGTATATGGTTAGGAACAAGCACATAAAAATCCCAATACTCTTGATACTCCTTTTTGCTGGGTTTGGGATCCGTAGCTATATGATTGGCATGATCGGAGCGCTTTTTGTTTTCAATTTTGGAAGCCTCAAACGAGT
>CAZJHC010000356.1:0-3751 GCA_964545645.1 uncultured Saprospiraceae bacterium | reverse complement strand
GGGCAATAGTAAGGTTAGAAAAGAATTTGCCAAAGCTATCGAATCCTTATACTCTGATTATTAAGACCTTAATATTAATTCATCACGACCTGGACCAATACTTATCATAGGTATTGGTACCCCTAATTCAGCTTCCAAGTATTTGACATAAGTTACGAACTCCTCAGGTAGTGGTTTATTTTTTTCTTTATTGATACTTAGGTCAGTATTCCAGCCTTTAAATGATTTGTGATTTACCTTGTAGGTCTCGTCACAGAGATCAAATGGTATTTGCTTAGACTTAAGACCATCATATTCATATTCATCGGCCAATACGATTTCCTCAAAGTGATCCATTATATCAGACTTAGTCAATGCTATCTGGGTCACACCATTGATCATGACGCTGTACTTAAGCTGGACAAGATCAAGCCAACCACATCTACGGGGTCTACCCGTAGTAGCTCCAAACTCATGGCCTAAGTCCTGTAGTTTTTTGCCATTATCATCAAATAATTCTGTTGGGAATGGTCCGCCACCTACTCTTGTGCAATAGGCTTTACTGATGCCTATTACTTCCCCTATATGTTGAGGGGCTACTCCTAATCCTGTGCATACCCCAGCAGTTATAGTATTGGAAGAAGTTACGAATGGATAAGTACCATAATCTATGTCAAGCATGACTCCCTGAGCCCCTTCTGCTAAGATCTTTTTGCCCTTATTAAGGGCATTGTTGAGATAATATTCACCGCTAATTACCTCGAGATCTTTGAGAAATTCAATACTTTCAAACCATACGTCATCATTCCACTCAAACTCTATATCCCCATAGATGCTACCCAGTTTTAGGTGTTTCTCTTTTAGCTCTTCGTACTTAGATTTAAAGGTAGCCTTAGTAATATCTCCAAATCGTAGACCATTACGACCTGTTTTATCCATATAGGTTGGACCGATACCTCTGAGTGTAGAGCCAATTTTCTTTTTGCCTTTAGATATTTCTGATGCGGCGTCTAGGTATCTATGAGAGGGTAGTATCAAGTGAGCTTTTTGAGCTACAAGCAAATTTTTTCTAACATCTACTCCTAACTCTTGTAATCCGAGGATTTCTTTTCTTAAAGTGATTGGGTCTATTACGACCCCATTGCCTATAACATTCAAAGTGTTAGGGCGAAAGATGCCCGAAGGTATCGTATGAAGTACAAACTTGCCTTTGTCTGTATAGATCGTATGTCCGGCATTAGGACCACCTTGAAATCTGCAGATGATGTCATATCGATCTGCTAGATAGTCTACTATTTTTCCTTTGCCTTCATCACCCCATTGAAGACCGATTAATACATCCACTGCCATGTTTGTCTTTTGTTTACTTCTTAAGAAAATAAGGTCACAAAAATATCTATTTAACTGAGATTAATACAATCTTGATCTTTGCATATAGTATAGATATTAAGAGCAGTCCTATTAATTGTATTATTCGGCAAACTAGCGGCATCCTGAACAATCGAGGTCAATCTTTCATCAGTAAACTCTCTTATATGACCACATTGTTCGCATACTATATGATGGTGCTCTGTAAAACCATAACTTTTTTCATAAAGCGTCTTGTTGTTGCCAAACTGATGGCGCATCACTAGGTCGCACTCGACTAAGATGTCCAAAGTGTTATATATAGTTGCTCTGCTGACTCGATAGGAATTTTGTTTCATCTTGATATAGAGAGACTCAGCATCAAAATGTTCTTGATTAAGATAAATCTCTTCGAGTATTGCGAATCGCTCTGGAGTTTTTCTATTCTTATTTTGCTCTAAGAAATTTTTGAATTTTTCCTTCGCCTTCTCAAGTTTGATCGTTAGTGGTTCTTGTTCCATAAGACTGATTATACAATGGTTCTATCTATGGTAGAAATGCTTTCCATTGCTTTGATTCTTTTGATTACGCCGTTAAGCTGTATTTTGTTTTTCACTATTATTTTAATAATTCCTTCAAATACACCCTCTTCGCCAGAAATGCTAAACGATTTAATATTTACGCCAAGGTTGTTGGATATTTCGTTGGTTAGATTTTGTATGACGCCGGGTCCTGTATCTACTCCAGTTAGTTTCAGCTCTACGACAAAAGCACTATTGGAATGATCCGCCCATTCGGCTTTTAAAATCCGATACCCATAATTGGTAAAGAGGTTTGACGCATTGCTACAATTAAATCTATGGATTTTCATTCCTGTATTGGTAGTTAGGAATGCGAATATTTCATCACCAGGTACAGGATTACAACAAGAGGATAAAGAGTAATCAAAGGACTCGTCATATTGACTGTTGATTATGATCTCTGACTTCTTGCTGTCTTTCTTGTTTGATTTTTTTGTTAGCGTGGTCGCAGGCTCAGTTTGAGGAGGTGCATTTTGCTCTTCTGCTGGATGAGGTTCGAGTTGCCCAGCTACGACTTTTAAATGTTTAGAGATTTCTTGTAGCTTAAACTCTTCTCTTTCGATTGCGAGATAGAGGTCTTGACGGCTTTTTTTGCCAGATGCCTCAACTACTTTGTCTGCGTTCGTTTCAAAGTCAACTTTTAGATTTCTCAGTTTTCTTATCAAGGCTTCTTTCCCTATATCGGCAGCCAGTCTCTTCTTCTCATTCAGCGCAGAGCGTATTTTTGACCGTGCCTTTCCTGTGATGACTAATTTGAGCCAGTCTTCCTTAGGAGATTGATTTTTGGACGTGTTGATACTTATCTGATCACCATTTTGGAGTATATACCCCATTGGGACTAACCTATTGCCGACCTTGAATGATATGGCCTGAGCTCCTACATCAGAATGTATGTCAAAGGCAAAATCCAAAGCAGTTGCCCCTTTAGGAAGAATTTTCATGTCTCCTTTGGGCGTAAACACGTATACCTCTTCTTTAAATAAATTTGTTTTAAAATCATTTAAAAAGTCAATGGCATCACCATTCTGATTTTCTAAAAGCGTCCTTATATTATTAAGCCATTTGTCATAGACGTTGTCATCTGACTTGACACCTTTATATTTCCAATGAGCTGCGAATCCCCGTTCTGCGATATCATTCATCCGTTCGCTCCTAATCTGTACTTCTACAAACCTTCCAGATGGTCCGATTACGGTTGTATGCAAAGATTCATAACCATTACCCTTAGGTGTCGTGATCCAATCCTTGAGACGCTCTGGTATCGGTTTGTAATAGTCTGTGATAATCGAGTAGACCTGCCAGCAGACAGGCTTTTCCATTGCTAAGGGTACATTGACAATTATCCTCACAGCAAACAGGTCATATATTTCTTCAAAGTCAACATTCTTCTTTTTTATCTTATTGTAAATTGAAGAAATCGCTTTAGATCTTCCTTGTATTCTAAAGGTGATGTTTTGTTGATCTATCTTTTGTTGTATGGGTGCGATGAATCTTTTGATATAATTTTGACGCTGTTCTTCTGTTGCCTTTATCTTTTGATTTATCTCACTATAGGTGTCAGGATCTGTGATGCGCATACAGATATCTTCAAACTCTACCTTGATTTGATACAATCCGAGTCTATGGGCCAAAGGTGCATAGATATACATTGTCTCAGCCGCTATTCTCAATTTCTTATGCTTAGGCATTGATTGGATAGTGCGTAGATTATGGATTCTATCGGCCATTTTAATCAAAACAACTCTGACATCTTCTACTAGTGTGCTTAATACTTTTTTAAGATTTTCAGCATTCTTATTGTCTACATTGTAGAGGCCGTCGAGTTTTGTGAGGCCATCAACGAT
>CAZJHC010000355.1:0-3787 GCA_964545645.1 uncultured Saprospiraceae bacterium | reverse complement strand
GTCTATAGCCTATCGAAAGGCAATGGACCTATCGGCGGATACGATATTCTTGTCTCGTGGTCGCCATGATCTTAGGTTATGGTATACACAATTGTATCCTACCCTTATGGGAATTCAGTTTAGAGCAAAGTTTATTAAAGAAATTCAGTCTCAGAATATTGATCCTCTAGTACTAAATTATGAATCTTCAATATTTCGCCTCGATACCCATCAGCAACAGTCTTTGGATAGGTGGATAAACACAATTAATGTTCCGATAGAATCATGTGTACTAAGCATATTAGGCTATGCAGACGAATTGGGTTCAAATGAATACAATCAAATACTTTCTACAAAAAGGGCTCAAGAAGTTGCAGCCTACTTAAGTACTCGCACAACGTGTCCTATACAAGTATCTGGCAAAGGAGAGCTCAAGGGAATCGGTACGAAAAATAGATATGTCACAGTCAGTTTAAAAATGGATTAAACAGCCCTTAATATGTCTCTATGATTTTTTAAAGGTTTAACACCCAGCGACAGATCCAACAAAACCATGAAGTAAATTGCAATCGGAGTGCTTTTTTACGAAGTCATTAGTTTTCTAAGACGCAGAGATGCAATAGGCACCATCTTACGACCTATATCTTGCTAACTTATATCAACAAAACATAAAGTAATCAACCATGGGATAGAGTCCCATATCAAATAATCGATCCTCTACAACTTTCTGTTCTTGAGGATTGGCAATAGCAACTATCACTTGTGGAAGGAAGAGCTCCACTAACACTTCAGGATTGTTAAGAGTGACGCCATAGATATCTTTGCCAACTTTCTTTTCATTATCGGTGATCCAATATAGATCGGGTTGGTGTCTCTTTAGATGTTGTACTATGAGTTTGCCTTTTTTGCCTGCACCCCAGACGACCAGTGTTCGATCCTCGTAATCGTGCAACATAAAGTGATGACATTTGAGTTGTAAGAACCTATTGTCAAGATAATTTTCATCATTTCGTGAGCTGCGGGCGGGATGATCTCGCCAGTGATGCAAAATTTTATCACATGGTATTACATCGAGATTACTTTGATACATCCGAAAGGCCAAATCATAATCTTCAGGATACCGATCGTCATCAAAGGCCCCGGCATATTCCAGATCCTCTTTATGAATCATCCAGCAAGGAGAAGGGATGACACACTCCCGATACAACTCGGAGAAATTATCTCCAGATAGTGTTAATCGATTAAGCCACGTCTCGTATCTTTTGTATCCAGATCCTAATGGTTCCTCTGAGAAGTATTTGACCCCCCCGACGGCCAGATGTCCGAGACCTGCCGACAAAAGATTCTGTTTTAATATCATTAGCTTGTTAGGCGCCATGATATCGTCAGCATCCATTCTGGTGAGTATCTCTCCAGTACTATGATCATAGGCTCTTCTAAGGGCATTTATAATTCCTTTGCCCTCATTGATGAGTACTTTTATCCGATGATCACGACGCTCATAATCCTGTAATATGGCCAAACTATCGTCGTCTGAATGGTCATCTACGACAACCAATTCCCAAGATTTGCAGGTCTGTTTTATTATCGAATCAAGACATGCCGCAAGGAATGGCGCAGCATTCTTGACAGGCATAAGGATACTGATATAATCCTTCATGATACTACTCCCAGATCTCGGGATCTAAGCCTGGTATGATCTTGAGGGCATTCTTATAATATAATTTCTCAAGTATGTGATCTGGCAGATCAAGACCATACATTCTCCAGTAAGCATGATATCTTTTATAATACGGAAAGTGCTCATCAGCGGTTTCTAATACTCGGAAGTAAGTAGGATACTCTTCGGGCTTGTAGGAATCCTTACCAAATAGGACTCTATCCTGATATTGCTCGAAGAACTTGTTAGCCATACGTGGCTGTCGCCCTAATTCAGCGATGACGGCTCCTATCTCGACATACATATTAGGTAGCTCATCTAATAACTCACCGAGACGTCCTAAGTCATTAGGATACCAGCCCATATGCGCATTGATAAAGGTCGTGTTAGGATGCCTTCTGAATATATCATGTTGCTCTCCTATGATCGTCTCCCAAGAGGCAGGATTGTCGGCTTCTCTCTTGCGCCCAGGTCTTAGTTTAAGTTCGAGCCATCGCTCATTAAGACTATCATGCGGTGCCCAAAAGGGCTTGGGGTCAGCAGAATGAATTAATACAGGTATACCCAACTCACCGCACTTCTCCCATACGGGTCCTATGCGAGGATCATTAATCTTTACTCTTTTGCCCAGGCTATCTGTATTGGTCATGCCTTGGCTTTTGTAGATCTTTAGCCCACGAGCACCATTGGCTACGTCATATTCTATTTGCTTGACAGTATTTTCTGTCCAGTCAGGTTCGAGGATAGATTGGATGTTGATATTAGTGAACACGACTAACCTATCTTCATAACCATGTTTTTTAATGTTGTCAGTAATATCCTTAAGTGCTTTTCCACCTCTTCCACTGAGGTTCACATTGACTTTCATATTGAGACTATCCATTTCCCGTATGAGCTTGTCCAAATCCATAGTTGCCATACGCCAATGATGGCTATGTACATCAACGAATGGAAACTTTGCGCTAAGTACAGGATTTTCTGGAACTACAAGGGTTGATGGAGGATCGTAGGACTCCCAATCTAAATTGATATCAAGAGGTTCTCTACGCTGCCCAGTCAATATAGTAGCGCAGATAACGAAGAAAGAAAGAATACGAATCATAACGGACACGGTTAAATTGGATCAAATCTATAAAGAACGAATATTCTTTAGCTCGATGCGAGATAATTCTTTCAATTTTCCTGAAAGAAATAAGTCATCCAATGAATCTACTGGAGTGTCTTTGTCGGCTTTGTAGTTTACATAGTCTTGAAATAGGACGCCCTCTGTCTGCCTTGTATTATATGCTTCCCTAAAACGAACTCCACCTCCGTTAACATGATAGGAATAGCCTAAATAATCCAAACTATAATCAGCAGCATCGAACCAATATACGTAGCGGTCATCATGATCTGTACCCCCTCCTTCTTTATTAAAGGTGATTTCTATTTTGTGATATGTTATATCCTTGATAACTTTTTTTCCTAAGTATTTTTTCTTGACAGCTGCATCGTTGAGATAGTAAGGCAACATGGCAAAATAAACAACCGAGTTAAGTGCATCACTATATGATCGTTGTTGCTTACTCGTCAAAGATTCAGATTTGTTGTTGACCATTCTTTCAAAACCATTATTGGTAAGTACGTCTAAGTACTTTGGTTCATTTTCTTTTGAGGTTCGGGTGTAACGATAGACTCCATCTTTGATAGAGTAGGTATAGGTTCTGTCTCTGAAATCGAATTCGAAGGATTTTTCGTTGTACTTTTTACCACCATGAGCTTTTATTGATTTGTTGATGATCTTTTGTGCATCGTCTTGAGCCAATAGGAATGCTGGTAGCAATAGAAGTAGAATGATTTTCATAAGCCATTATTATAAGTGGTTTAAACGATTGGATAAGATTTAAGTTTTCGAATTAAACCGCTACTCAATAGTTATTTCTATTTGGTAATTTTAAATGTCTTGGATATTACAATTTTTTGGATTCAACGATATACCTCTATGATCATTTGGTAATGGTCCAAATGAAAAAAGGCCCAACACCTAAATGTTGAACCTTTGAAGTCTTTAGCGCTTGATTCTTACTTTTTAGCGGCAGCAAAAGCTTGATCCAAGTCAGCGACTAGGTCATCTATATGCTCGATACCTACACAGAGACGGATCATATC
>CAZJHC010000354.1:0-3793 GCA_964545645.1 uncultured Saprospiraceae bacterium | reverse complement strand
AAGAAGAAGGGAAAGAGCCCAAGGTGATAGAAGAGACCTATGTGGGTTCCTCACTCTTGGATATCGCAGAAGATCATGATATACACCTCAATCATAATTGTGGTGCGGTATGTGCATGCAGCACCTGTCATGTCTATATAGAAAAAGGAGAAGAACATCTCCAAGAAATCTCAGACAGGGAGGAGGATTTTATTGATAGAGCTATCAATCCTCGAATTGAATCTCGTTTAGGATGCCAGTGCGTGATCCTTAGTGATGATGCAGAGGTAGAGCTCATCATCCCCGACCAATCAGGGATAATAGGGCATGAACATTAATCAAGACATCACCATTATAATACAAATTGCAGAAAAATGGCATTCGAAGAAATAGAAGACTTACCTATAGAATGGACTGATCATGAAGACATTGCCATGGGCCTCTATGATAAATTTGGTGATGATTTTACTGAAAGTAAAATCTACAGGATACGATTCACTGAACTAATAGAATGGGTATTAGAGCTTCCTCACTTCATTGGAAAACGTGAAAACTGCAGTGAAGGTCACCTTGAACAGATCCAGGCCAAATGGGTTTACGAATGGAGAGATAATCAATAAGGGTAACTTCCTAACCTTGTCTTACATCAATATTTTTAGGATTCCTAACTTGTGTATCATCGCAATCACTCTATGGATCTATGCCACACGCATCGTCTATCCTTCTTTGATTAAACATGATATTCTTCCTAATCTTTCTATGAAGGATTTTTATTTGTTTGTCTTCCTCACATCATGCATAGCCGCTGGAGGTTATCTTCTTAATGACTTAGTAGACATCAAAGGAGATCAGTACAATCAAAAAAGGTCATTTATCAATCAAGGGTGGGAAAAAAGAGCCGCATTATTGGCCTATGGTGTCATAACGATCTGCCCGATTCCATTTGCTTTTTCTTTGGCCTCAGAGATAGGCCATCCAGAATACTTTTGGTACTATGTCATCGTAGTGGGATTACTAATTATTTACAATGTCCTGTTGAAAAGAATCGCATTAATGGGCAATATAGTAGTCGCTACATTATGTGCCGGGGTACTATGGATGTTCATGCATGGAGAGCAAGAATCTCTTAGTAAGCTCTATGAAGTTAATTATGTCAGTTATATGAAGGTGCAGATGATGGCTATATTTTATTATGTATTCGCCTTCATAAGTAACCTAAGTCGAGAGATAGTCAAAGATGTTCAAGATATGCCTGGTGATACCCTTATAGGAGCCAAAACATTGCCTATTGTGGTTGGAGTTAAGGTAACTCGCTGGACAGTATTTATGCTATCATCCATTTTGCTGGCTTTCAGTATCTACTGGTTGATCCATTATACTGTGCAATGGGTCCTGATCCTCTCATTTATCTTATTAGTGATCGCTCCCAACATCTATATGATCTGGATATTCTCTCGATCGATCCCAATAGTGATGTATCAAAACATTAGCAATCACTTTAAACTATGGATGATTACGGGTATCATATTTATTTTTATTGCTTCATTTAACTTTTAACATGTTAGATAAACTTTCTAAGTACAAACTAATACTCGGATCCGGTAGCCCAAGACGACAAGAGTTGATCGAGCATCTCAAATTGCCTTATGAAGTAAGAGCTTCTAATATTGACGAAATTATTCCAGACGATATGCCTCCCAGTAAGGTACCTGTATATCTCTCAGAGCTAAAGTCTCATCATCTTCATAAAACTATAGGGGATCATGAATTAATAATTACAGCAGACACCATTGTGATTGTTGATGACCAAATATTAGGTAAACCTATCGATCGACATGATGCTGTCCGTATGATTAGCATGATGAGCGATAGAACGCATCAAGTTGTTACAGGAATTACCGTACGGACTAAAGATCAATTACTCTCGGATACAGATAGTTCTGATGTTACTTTCTCGGATATATCATTGGAGGAAATAGATTGGTATTTGGATAACTTTAATCCTATGGACAAAGCCGGTGCTTATGGTATCCAAGATTGGATCGGATCATGTAAGATCAGCAACATTGCAGGGTCTTATTATAATATTATGGGATTGCCAATGCATAAGTTGTACTATTTGCTGCAACGTATAGCTGTAGCATAATTAAAGAGCTAACCGCTATACAACATAGCTGACCACTCCCCTTTTATTAGTGTTTTTTCATGAAGAAACCCTACACGTTGATATTCGGCTTTAACTAGTTCTAAGTCTGTAAGCAATACGCCTGAGAGTAACAATTGTCCTTGACCTTTCAGTAGTTTGAATAATTTTTCAGATGAACCCATTAAGACGTTTCTATTGATATTGGCCAAAATAGTATCATACTTATTTTTAATTAAGTCAAGAGTACCTGTTCTCAAGTTAATACGATCACTATTGTTGAGCGATATACAATCATGAGCACACTTGATAGCCTGTTCTTCTATGTCGATGGCTTGGACTTCCAGAGCGCCCAATTGTTCGGCCAGAATTGACAGAATAGCCGTCCCACAACCATAGTCAAAAACAGTTTTCTGATCGAAGTCCATGTGCTCCATCTGTTCGATCATGAGATACGTTGTCTCATGATGACCAGTACCAAATGCTAATTCTGGATTAATAACAATCTCATGTTTCACCCCCACTAAGCTCTGATGGAAGCTCGCTCTAATACCACAAAAGTCATTAACTCGAATCGGTTGAAATGATGACTCCCAAGACTTATTCCAATTTTCATTCGGTATTTCTTGCATGACTACTGACGAGGGATACATAAACGACAGTGTCATGATTTTGTCCACATACTCCTCAAGCGAATGTCGAGACTCTGAATGAATAATTAGTTGTTGCTCCCCTTGTTCGATCCCATCAATACCAGCCATATCGGCATAGGCTATCAATATATCTTGTCGTGCGCTTTCATTACAGTCTATCTCAAGCTTATATATGCTACCCGTCACACCTACAGATTCTGATGTCTGATAGTAGATGCAGCAACCCCTAAGTCTTGATTGATCTCAAGATCAGGGCAATGCTCATTGAGTCCTATTTTGATGATGGCCAGATGATGAACTGCATGATCATAGGCATACATAATCTCTCTACCAATAGATGTCTTGACCATCGGTCGCAATCCATTATCCAGTGTAAAGTCCGCCTTAACACTCAACAATTGACTTTCATTAAGATTGATTAACTCTCTTTTCAAGTTATTAAAGGAATCAATACTTATTGCCTTACTTCCTTCGAGATTACTGTCTCGATGTCTATGACAATAGTCAATGTTAGGCTCATCGGCTTGTACTACAATACAATGAAAAAAATCATGGATGTGCCTAAAATGCTTGCCAAAGGAAGATCCATTATATATGGCTAAGGGCTGATAGAACAACGTCTCATCTATAGCATAGATCGTTTCTATGATCGTATCAATTAATGTTAAGGCACCACTCTTACAAGTCATATATCGAAAGTACTATTTATAAATCTCTTTACGAGCAGCTTTGAGCGTATTCATAATTAATGAGGTCACAGTCATGGGTCCTACACCTCCTGGTACAGGAGTGATGTAAGCAGCTTTTTGGGATACATTGGCATAATCCACATCACCTACTAACCGATATCCTCTTTTTCGTGTAGGATCCTCTATTCGATTAATTCCTACATCTATCACTACTGCACCTTCTTTTATCATATCAGCTGTGACATAATTAGCACGCCCTATAGCTGCGACGATAATGTCAGCAGATTTGATTTCTGCTTCCACATCCTTTGTCCTACTATGCACTATAG
>CAZJHC010000353.1:0-3817 GCA_964545645.1 uncultured Saprospiraceae bacterium | reverse complement strand
ATGTAGTTGATATACATGCCTTGCAAGATGTTGTGTTTGGCGGGTGGGATGTATTTCCCGACAATGTATATGAATCTGCTGTTCACGCTGAAGTGATAGACAAGACTATGCTTGACGAATTAAAGCCAGAGCTTGAGAAAATCAAGCCGATGAAGGCTGTTTTTGATAAGAGTTATGCAAAACGTCTAGAAGGAACACATGTAAAGCAGGGAGCAACTAAAATGGACCTTGCTGAAGCATTGATGGAGGATATCAGACAATTCAAAGACACTCATGGTTGTGATCGTATGGTTATGATCTGGTGTGGGTCTACCGAAATTTATATAGAAGAAGGTGATGTTCATCAATCAGTTGCTGCACTTGAGGAAGGGCTAAGATCTAATCATAAGGATATCCCACCAAGTATGATTTACACCTATGCCGCAGTGAAAATGGGTATCCCTTACGCTAATGGTGCTCCGAACTTGTCTTGCGACATCCCTGCTATCCTTGAGCTTGCGGAACAGACTCAAACACCAGTTGCTGGTAAGGATTTTAAAACTGGTCAAACGTTAATGAAAACGATATTAGCGCCTGGTTTAAAGTGTCGTGCTCTTGGTATAAACGGTTGGTTTTCAACTAATATCTTAGGCAACAGAGATGGAGAAGTTTTGGATGATCCGGACAACTTTAAGACGAAAGAAATCTCTAAACTCTCAGTACTAGAGCAAATCTTAGAACCTGAGAAGAACCCAGATCTTTACGAAGACTTATATCATAAAGTAAGAATCAACTACTATCCTCCGCGTGGAGACAACAAAGAAGGCTGGGATAACATCGATATTTTTGGTTGGATGAATTATCCGATGCAGATCAAGATTGACTTTTTGTGTAAGGACTCTATCCTTGCAGCGCCACTTGCTTTAGATCTTGTGTTGTTCTTGGACTTAGCTAAACGAGCAGGTATGAGTGGTATACAAGAGTGGTTGTCATTCTACCTCAAGTCGCCTCAAGCACCTAAAGGTGTCACACCTATGCATGACATCTTCAAGCAGCAGATCAAACTTGAGAATACAATCAGATATATAGGTGGGGAAGAGTTGATTACGCATTTGGGGCAGGATTACTGATATTTACACAAAATTGGGGATAGTTTAAATGTCTGAATTGTCTAAGATTTGCTGAAATTCTTATTGCGTCAAGAATTCAACATCCCTGTGTGATGAAGGAAAACGTTTCTATTATCGGTCTGAGATACTTTACCAGAGTATTACTTAAGCAGTTCGAGACTTTCGTTTTTTCACTATTACTGATCTCAAACGTAGGTGCTCAAACTCCTATTTTGAATTTGGTATATGAAGGAATTGATAGGCCAACACATATCGTTTCTAATACTTACGACCCTGGACTTTACATAAGCTCTTTAAGTGGAGAGATATTATATTTTTCTGATTTTAACAACCCTCCCGTCATTTCTCAAATTCCAAATGTCAACGACACAATTAGGAATAATGGATTGTTTGGCATGGCCTTTCATCCTGAATACCCAGACAGCAACTATATATATGTACACTATACTTATGATACTTCTTTCTTTGATGTGAGAATATCTAGATTCATAATGTCAAATCATCAAATTGATCCGTCTTCTGAGTATATTATTTTAAGTAATGATAATGTTGCGCTCAATCATCAAGGTGGAAATCCTATTTTTATTGATAGCTTGATGTATTTCGCTAAAGGGGATGGTCATTTAGGAGTTGCAACTGTTCCAAAAGTTAATGGCCAAGATGTATCCAATATGTTTGGGGCTGTAATAAGAATTGACGTAGACAAGGATGATTTTCCTGCCGACCCTTTAAAAAATTACGCCATTCCTTCTGGGAATCCTTTTGTAGGGAACCCACAGTTTGCTCCAGAAATATATGCTTTTGGGCTCAGATCACCGTGGAGGATGACGTACGATTTAATTAGTGACCAATTAATTGTTGGAGAAATCGGTTCTAATCTCCATGAGGAAATAAACGTTATTGAAGCTGGAGCTAATTATGGATGGGCTTGTACTGAGGGCACTGATACTAGTGCTACTTATCCATGTTTTTCTTCACCTACTGATCCTTTATTTTCATTTGATAGGAATGAGTTTAAAAGTATCACAGGGGGCTATATATACAGAGGTAGTAATAACCCTAGTCTTTATGGTAAATATATTTTTGGGGATTTTAACTCAAAAAAGCTTTGTTATCTCGATGAGTCTGAAGTCAAATGCTGGGACCATACCAACAGTCTAATTGACTACAATATTGTAACGTTTGGTGTTGATGTAGAGGATGAAATATACGCTGCAGATCACCTAACAGGAAACATTTTTAAACTTAGCTCGGAAAGTGTTGATTGTTCTATAGATACGTTAAGTGTAACAACTAATAATAGTCAAGTGTATTTTGCTAATAAGTTAGTCAATCTAAGTAACGTAAGTTATCAGTATCCTTTATACATAAACTCCCCAGAAGTTGTTTTTGATACTTTGTTTTGTAGTAATAGTCAATTGCTACTTAATGAATTCGATTGCATTGAATACTCAACTGGAATTACCCATTTTAATCAAAATTGAGTCATACTATTGATGACTTCTAAAACAGAGTCAAATCTTAATTAAAAGGAATTTTTTTCAAAGTCTTTGTTAGCTTTTCAACAAGTTTACAACCTTGAATAGCCCATGATTAAGCAATTGCTTTTTGAAATGATTTAAGGTGCGATTGGGCAGACACAAGCCAATCATAACGCCTTGATCTAGCTAGTCCCTTGTCTTTTAAGTCCTTATATTTTACTTTATTCACTCCTAGCGCTCTAATCGCCTCACAAATCTCATCTATACTGTAAGGATTCACAAGTATCGCGGCGTCTCCAGCAATCTCTTCAGTGCCAGTATCTTTAGAAGTGATTACAGGACAGCCTGACGCCATTGCTTCAATCACTGGAAGACCAAAACTCTCATGCAAAGTGGGAAAAACAAAAGCATAGGCTTCTCTATAAAGTTTGCCTAACTCGTCCTCATTAATTGGACTGGTTCTTAAAATTACATTCTTTGCATCGATAGATCCTTCGTAATCTGGCAGATGTAAATAAAGCTTGAACTCATTTCCTAAATCTGCCTGAATGAAGGCCTGAACAAGTCGGTCAATATTTTTTACGTATTGGTACTGAGAAACACTGAGAAAATATTTATGCGGAGGTGTTTCGTCATCTACTTTTGGATAAAAGATACTCTTATTAACACCGTGATAAATCACATCAATCATACTAGAAGGTATATCATAGACACTCATTATCTCCCTTTTCGCCAACTCAGAAACTACAACAACTCTTGAAGCTCTCCATTGAAATTTCGCCCATTCCTTCCTTACTGCAGATCTATTGACATTCATAAAAGCACGATGATCATCATCAAGATTTGGATCGTCTGGCAGGACAAATGGTCTTACCCCGTGACAAGTTGCTACGATTTTTTCTCTCCTTAGATAAAGCTCATATTCAGGAAACCAAAGACCTGATAAGGTGGGATGCCAAATAACATCAAAAACCTGCTCTTCTATTAACTTAAAATCATCAAATACAGTATAATCCACGTTGAGCATATCAAATTGCTCAAGTATCTGCATAGCATACAGCCTTAAACTAAAAGGTAGTTCTTTTTTTAACCATACAGCTATACGCATTCTTTTGATAATATTTAGCTCGAAATTACGAACTTTTCTTAGAGAACAACATCAACGCAAATCCAATATATTTGACATCCAATGACAAAGTTATTTCTCCATATTGGACTACCTAAAAC
>CAZJHC010000352.1:0-3836 GCA_964545645.1 uncultured Saprospiraceae bacterium | reverse complement strand
TTCTGATATTCTAAGTATAGAGCAACTCCGATCAATAAAAAGAATATCAACATTCCTATCAGGGATACTGTCTCTCCCATGGCATATACAACTGGTTGAAACTCAAAAACTATAGTATGCTCACCTGCAGGCACCTCCATGGCTCTCAGCGCATAATTAGCCCGTATATGATTAGCTGGTAGTCCATCGATGGTTGTCTTCCAGTCTCTATTGCCATTATACCAAATCTCTGAGAATACTGCGAGTTGTGACGCTTTAGATGACGTCTTGTATGTCAACTTGGTAGGCTCGTAATCAATAAGCTGAATCGTAGCTGTGCTATCCGTTACTGAATTAGGTGATAAAGAAATTAAGTCTTTGAATTCGGGACTATGCACAGCCGCAGTGGTCGCAGGATCTATCGAACTAAGTGCATCTATCTCCGCAAGAGGGCTATCAACCCATCGTATCTCGTCCACGAACCAAGCATTGCCCAGAGCCTGAGGATTGCTTTGTACTTGTGGTCCATTCTCACCATTGACTATAAAATATTTAGTATTGAGCATACTATAGACGCTCATATTGTTTTGGGACACAATATGTCTATCCAGTAAATCTTGATATCTCCGCAATTTGGCGGCATCCATCCCCCCGATAGTATTATGAAAGTAAGATGAATGGCTAACGTTATAAGTGTTAATCGACAAATCTTGAATGCGATATCTATGACGTTCTTTTTCGATACTTAATATTTGCTGATCAACAGGTCTTGGAGTTTGAATGCTTTGTGTAACCTGTGTCTTCTTTTGAAAATTATCATGATCTACATATCGCATACTCACAGACCATAAATCAAAAATCACTATCAACCCTAAACCGCCAAAGACTATATACTTATTAAGATTTTTGTTAATATAAGCCCATATTAGGCTTGCCATCAAGGCTATCATAAATAAAGATCTCAATGAATCAGAGCGCAACAGTGACTTACGATCCTGAATAAGAATACTAGGATCGACTCCTTGTTGTGCATAACGTGCATCAGATGCCCCTTCAAAAGACAAGATGCCAGGTGCTATTAAATAAAATGCTGCCAGTAACGCAATTAACCCTCCTCCAACTATATAAATAGATTTATTAATGCCCTTAATCTCTGAGGCAATTTTTGCTTTAGTTGATTTTTTTAATTTTTTGGCTAATCGTAGTTGTAGCTTTTGGATTTTGGACAAGAAGAGGATTCCCAGCACAGGTAGGAAGTACACTATGACATTAAGAATGGTCTGTGGAGCTCTGAACTTGTTATACATTGGAAAGTAATCGAACAGTATCTTGTTAATTCCACTGAGATGATCTCCCATTGAAAAAATAGTTAATAAGAAAACTCCTATTCCCATCCACCACTTGACCTTACCTTTGATATTATATAATCCTAATAAAAACAAAAACAATAAGGATACTCCTAAATACATCGGCCCGACAGTAAATGGTAAGCCCCCCCAATATAGTGGTGCTCTTTCCATTCTATAATTTTTGAAAGTCGCCGAGCTACGGGAGACCTTCTCTCCTCCTCCACCACCAGCATATCCAGGCACCAAATAAGAAGCTATGATATCTTTAGTATCATTACTCCATCGGGTGGCATACTCCCAACCTAATCCACTCTCTCCAGATTTAACACTATTGCCATCAGCACTAGTAGCATCTATGATTACATCGCCTCGCAGAGTTTTCTTAGAATAGTCATAAGCGCTCAACATTCTCGTGGATGAAATACTCAAGGCCAATAGTGATGCCAGTATCCCTATACCTACAGATTTGACAAAGTCATTGAGGGTATCGGTCTTAATAGCATCGATCAAATAAGTAACACCAAATACCAAAAAGAACATCAAAACATAATAAGTCATCTGCGGATGCTGCTGGGTCAAACTTGCTGCCAACCCAAACGTTAAGATTATACCACCCCACAAGTACTTAGACTTTTCGAAGATCATGAAAGCCCCGAGCAGTATCAAAGGTGTAAAAGTCAATGTGGCCATCTTACTTAAGTGACCAGCTTCATATATGATCACATTACTCGTACTTAAGGCTGTAACTACCGCAAGGGCGGTTGCAATAATCGGATTGGCCCCTAAGAAAAAGTACAGTGCGTAAGCAAATATCATTCCCGCTAAGAATATTCCAATTGGGTCTTTAAATCCTAATTTGAAAGCTTTATAGATGTTATGCATCTTATTGTATTTCATAGGTACCCACATCATTTTGGGCATCCCCCCAAACTGGCCATTGCTCCATAGATAATTCTTACCTGTCTTCTCCTTATACTCTTTTACTTCCTGGCCTGCTGAGTTCCCTAATAATACATCTTCCATTCTCAGAACTTCGCCTTGTAACTGAGGATAAAAATAAGCTATACTGGCCGTAAGCATGACCACAACTGCTATGACATGTGGAAGTATTTTCTTGAGATTTATAGTATTAAACATATTAGACTTATTCTTGTACTGTAAATCTATTACAATCAATTGAGAACCCTATTTTATTCATGAAGTTCTCTTTAATTATTCCCGTTTATAATCGTCCTGAAGAGCTTGATGAGCTTCTACAAAGCTGTTTAAGGCAGTCCTACAAAGAGTTTGAGATCATCATAATCGAGGATGGCTCCGCTGTACCCTCAGATCATATAGTTAAAAAGTATCAGTCCAAAGTACACATTGATTACTATGTTAAACAAAATGAAGGTCCGGCTATAGCTCGAAATTTTGGGGCTCAAAAAGCAAGAGGTACTTATTTGGTTTTTACCGATTCTGATTGTATTCTGCCGCCGGATTATTTTGAGATTATATCTTCAGGGCTTGATATTGATACCGATGTTTTTGGGGGTCCAGATAAAGCACATCCAGACTTTAATCCGCTCCAAAAAGCCATCAGCTACTCTATGACCAGTGTTCTTACTACAGGCGGCGTACGAGGTAGAAAAAAATCGGTAGAGACTTTTTATCCAAGGAGTTTTAACATGGGAATCAAGACTGCCATATTTCAGACTTTAGGCGGATTCCCTAATACCACCATGTGGCCAGGGGAAGATATGATCCTTGCTATAGAATTGAACAAGCGAGACTTCAATCTACAATATATCCATGAAGCCTTTGTTTATCATAAGCGCAGGACTTCATTAACCAAGTTTTTTAAGCAAGTAGAGGGTTTTGGAAGAGTGAGAATATATATATCGAAGCTCTATCCTCACACTTTCAAACTCATCTATCTATTCCCTTTGGCATTCACGATATTTCTACTAGTGAGCATTATCCTTACTTTTCTATTGAGCCAATTCTTCATTATTCCCATCATCACATATTTTGTATTTATTTTTATTACATCAACATTTATGAATAAGTCTTTAAAAACTGGTGCACTGTCTGTAATGACCACTATATTTCAATTTGTAGGATATGCTAAAGGTTTTACTGGATCATTGATAAAAGTTGCGACTGGTAATCCTACATACATTTTGAACCACCAAGATTTGTTCTTATAAAAAAACCAAATGGCTCAATCCAAAAAGAAAATCAAGAAAAAAGTAAGGACAAATAAGGCTCCAGCTTCGTCTAAAAAAGAATCACTTCTTGTTAAAAACCGCAATATAGTTTTTGGGATACTTCTTGGAATATTTATCCTCTTTGGGATTCTGCTTTTTAATCCTGCCATTAATCCGATGAGCGATGATGCACTGTTCTTAGTACAGGCAGAAAATTTTATAAAGCACGGGAGGTTTCCTACTTTCTCTGGAGTTTTATATTCTTTAGCTATAAGTGTTCCAATGTTTTTTTTGGGTTTACAAATGATATATTATAAAT
>CAZJHC010000351.1:0-3858 GCA_964545645.1 uncultured Saprospiraceae bacterium | reverse complement strand
CCTGTAGAATACTATCAGAATCACTTATGAAGTAATTGAAGTATTTAAGATTTTGTCTCCAATAATATTTTTGCCTTCCTCTGTAAGAACTATAGCTGGGTGCTAAGTCATTATAGAAAGACTTCCATTTCGCATAATACGACGAGTTCTTAATCATGATTTATTCTCGTTTTCTTACAATAATAAGCTGGAACATAGCCAGAAATCCATTCAACGGAGAGATCGATTTTTCTAATAATTTAAAAAAGGAGTACCCAAATGGTGGTATAAGACTAACTGGTGAAAGTCCGCCTGCCAAAAGATACATTAACGGAGTATGAAGAGTTATCTCTTCAACATATAGCTCTGGATATTCTTTTTCAAAAATGGCTCTATCTCGATTAAATACAATCCAAGGTATTGCGCCATTAGCACTGCTTAGTGGTCCTGTGACATCACTAAGATGCCAATCTGCGCTTGGGTCAAAATCCTCACGATGAAAATTCTGATAGAAAAATCGACTCCATGGAGTATTAGCAGGCTCAGACATTATAATCGCTCCGCCAGGCTTAAGTGTTCTCTCCGCCTCTTTAAAGAACAACCTACACTTAGGTATATGATGCAAGACATCTATCATAAAAATCGCTCCCAACTCCTCCGATACAAACGGCATATTCTCAGCTGAAAAGACCATATCAACCGTATCCAGATCTAACACCTCTGTTGTAATGATATTTGGATTCAAGTCTTTAATAAAGCCTCCTCCAGATCCTAACTCTATGATCTTTCCATCTGGTAAAAAATCAATTCTATCCAGCAAAAATTTATACCAATCGTGATAAAGCTTATTGAGTACTTTTTTCTTCCTTATTATTTGAGCGTGTTCTTTGCTTACCTCAATATCATTTGATTCTATTTGGCCGATGGTCTGCTCTTTCATAATATCAGATCAGCTTAAGTTCTTATTGGCCTTATAATCAGTGTAGTACTCTTTAACCTTGATCTTACTGATCAATTCTTCTTTAGTCAACCCATCCAATATCTCCACTTCAAAACCGTGATTCTCCAGATAGGTCAGATAATCTAATGGGGCATCTCCTGCCTTATCTATCCCAAATGGCCAATATTCTCCAAGTATGGCCATGGCTGAGGATTGAGACAATATTCTTTTCATCCCCTTCATAGCTTTGAAGTCATATCCTTGAATGTCGATTTTGATGAATCTAATACTTACATCCTCGGCAATAAGGTCATCAAGCCGCATGGACTTTACATCAACGACACTACGGCCTTCGCCTATATCATAGGTTTGATGATCCACATTTAGCTCATCAGAGTAGTATAGTTGAATAGTCTCATTAGTATCACCTACTGCAGCCTGATGTAGCTCAACATTGGGTAACCCCTTGACATTATCACTCAATCTTTTGTAATTGAGAGCATCTGGCTCAAAGGCTATCACCTTGCCTTTGTCCCCAACTAATTGCGAAAATAGTTTCGAATAGAACCCAATATTAGCTCCTATATCGAGTACGACGTCGCCTGTGCTTATATTGTCCCTGATGAAAGATATCCGAGCTCTGTCGCTGTACCTCTTATAAGCAAAATATAGTGGCCTATAAATCGGATAACTCCAATGAAATAAAAGATTAAAGATTTTGAAAACAATCATATTACAAATAGTTCTCAAATCTATTCAATTATTCTTATTGATTTTATATATATAAGTTTTTTTACTATGTGTGTGGTTGGAAAGAAGGGTCTGAAGGATCATTTGGGAGAATTAAAAAAGGCTATCTTCTATCATTATGAAGATAGCCCCTCTCTTTAACACTCTCAAAAATAAGAGACATTACGATTTAGATGCCTTATCAAGGATAAGTCACGGATTCAAATGTTAAAACTTGAGAATTTAACAGTTAGGGCTACAGATGCCGCTCAGCATGGTATGACGATCGAACCAAAGGGCCACTCTCGACAAAATCAAATCCCCTCTTATAGCCTTCTTCCTCATACATCTTGAAGATGTCAGGATGGACAAATTCTGCTACCTCGAGATGCCTCTTAGTAGGTTGTAAGTACTGCCCGATGGTCACAACGTCACAGTCGTGCTCTCTTAGATCATCGAGTATCTGCATCACTTCATCCTTAGTCTCTCCTAAGCCTGCCATAAATCCAGATTTAGTACGCTTACCATAGGCTTTGGTACGTTTGATTTGCTCTAAACTTCTATTATATTTTGCCTGAGGCCTTACCATACGATAAAGTCTTGAGACCGTCTCCATATTATGGCTGACAACTTCCTGACCACCATCTATCATTCGCTCTAGGGCATCCCAATTGGCCTTGGTATCTGGTATGAGCGTTTCAATAGTTGTAGTGGGTGATAACTCTTTTGTTTGTACTACAGTTTGATACCAGATCTCAGCTCCTCTATCTTTTAGTTCGTCTCGATTGACAGAGGTAATAACGGCATGTTTCACTTGCATCAGCATAATGGCTTCAGCAACTCTCCTTGGTTCGTCTTCGTCATATTCTGGTGGTCGTCCAGTCATCACTGCACAAAACGAGCAAGAGCGAGTACAGACATTGCCCAGTATCATAAATGTGGCTGTACCAGCACCCCAGCATTCTCCCATGTTAGGGCAATTGCCGCTCTGACATATGGTATGAAGTTGATACTCATCAACCAACCTGCGCACTCTTTTATAATCTTCTCCTATAGGAAGTTTCACACGGAGCCAATCTGGCTTCCGTATCTTACTTTTCTTAGGTTCTGTGCTTACAACTGGCAGTTCTACCACGACATTGATTTTATAGATGAACGAGCAAATATATTAAGAGTTCAAAGCTGAATCACAACTTGCGGCCTCCAAATTGGTAAGAAGCATATAGCTTGGCAAGAATAAATGAGTTATTGACGTCCTCCCTTTCTATCATAAGTGGTATTTCTCTCGGAAAAATATCAACCATTAAACCTACCTCTATGGCCTTTACTCTTTCTTCAAAAGCTCCAAAGGCCCAATGCAACCCAACCTTACCATGAAGACCTATAGTTGGTGTCACCTCCGTTATACCTCTCCAAAAACTCGTACCTCCATATATATTATCAAAATCAAGAAAATCGTCCTCCGTATCTTCAGAAAATCTGATAGTCTCAATAGTGGGATCTAATAAATCTGGATCCCTCCTGATAACTCGGAGATAATACGGTTTGATCAAACCTAAAGTGGCTCCTCCCTCATAGACAAATCCCATAGCTACACCCTTTCTTCGAGTTTTCTCAGATAGATATTTCTTCTGACCATAGGTTAATCTAAAAACGAAAAACTGACTACGCTTACCAAAAATGAACGGGTCTCTGGTCGTAATCCCAATACGCTCACCAAAGATCTCTTGCCTCATCTCTCGAGCATCTTTATAAAAACCAAACTCAAAAGATTGGTAGGTGGTGTTATAATAGCTATCCAGAGTACCTTTTTTAATTGCTATACTGAATCCTTGTAAGTGGGGTCGGATCTCAAACAATCGCTCAGAGCTATAAACGACTCCTTTTAAATTGTACTCGATAGGCTTAGGCTGAAAAGTAGTTTGAGCATTGCTCAGACATATGCCAGCCACAATTAAAAACAATATGAGTATTATTCGATGAATCATTGGCCTCCTAAAATAGAATAATAATATTAACCTTGCCATATCATGTACTCCTTTTAAATCATATGAAGGTTGTTATCTTAAGTAAGTTCATAACTCCAAGACTCGAGTATATCGGTCAGTGGTTGAGCTCCCGATGGGAACTGCCTGTTACGATACAAAGTGACTCATCCCCTGACGATATAACAATAGCCTATGGCCCTACTGCCCAGGAGGTCTATCAAC
>CAZJHC010000350.1:0-3862 GCA_964545645.1 uncultured Saprospiraceae bacterium | reverse complement strand
ATAGACTGGATGACAAAGTATTATATGTATGTATACTTTTGGTATTATACGCCGGTACAAGGGGGTGACAAAACTTATGATATGACCTTGGCCTGGGGTGGAGGAGGACAACGTATTCTCGTGGTAGAAGAATTGGATTTAACCATTGTAATATCAGGTCACGAACGGGACGATGAAAAAATCATGAAGCCTATTTTTGAAACGGTAATACCTGCCTTTGCGAAGAAATGATTCCAAGCAAATTGCTCAATCGTTTCCAAAGAAGAGTAAACTATCTCCTTGGTAAAACATAGAAAATTATTCTCAAAAACTATCCAATCAATTTGCCATGTATTAAGCCCCAATAGGTCACCTATTGGTCAATTGTCCTGTCGTCCCTAATGTAGCTAAATACCTACGTCGCATGACGTCTCGCAGCACTGAAAAATGTAGACTTAGATGATAATATCAATTGGCATTTAACATCTTGGAAGTTGCTAGCTCATCAATGAAAGTGACTCATAGGGAATCTTTTTAAGTCAAGGTACAGCCGTTCCTACAGATATCATTTTATCACAATCCCATCATTTCTTTAAACCTCACAGATTTTCTTTCGGACAAGACCACCTCTTCTTCATTAAGTAGAATTACCTTGATTTTTCCCTTCATCGATAATGATACATCCTTTATCTTTTTTAGATTGAGCAAGACCGTTCGATTGGCTCTGAAAAAGTCCTGAGTACTCGTTCGTTTTTCTATATCATTTAATGATCGATTAGCTAGTACAGACCGTTCAGAAGTAACCACTTTTACATAATTTCCAAAGGAACTAAACTGAATAATATCAGTTAGTTTAATGAAGTGGCACTGATCTCCATCCTTAATGAACAACTGGGCAGGCAAAGGATCAATATGACCATCACTGGAGTCATCTATGACTATCTTGTCTAATGCTTTAGAGAGGTCTTCCTCTTTTATAGGCTTAAGCAAATAGTCGAGAGCATTTACTTTGAATGCCTGAATGGCATGCTCATCATATGCTGTAGTGAATATTACTTGAGGGATATAATCAAGATCCTCCAGCAGCTCAAATCCTGTTTTATCAGGCATTCTAATATCTAATAAAATAAAATCTGGCCTGAGCTCTTCAATACTAATCTTTGCACTGCTCGCATTGCTACATTCATCTACGATCTGCACCTGCGTAAATGTGTTGATCATATCACGCAATATCACTCTTGCTAGCCGTTCGTCATCAATGATGATTCCTCTCTTCTTATTCATATTCTAAGGGCAGTTTTATTTGAGCGATGACATGCTCCTTATCTAAATTTTTAAGCGTAACGTTCGCTTGATCCTTATACAATAGAGCTAGTCTATCTTTGGTATTTTTGATACCTACTCCATCATTGATTTCTGAACTCAACTGACCCGTATTAATGACTTGTACTACTAGATTATCGTCTGCGTTGCTGGCAGTAATTGATATTTCTCCATGTTCCATTGATTTTTCAATGCCATGTTTGACCGCATTTTCGACAATATTAAGAAGAGATAACGGAGGCATGAGAGCGCTACAAAGACCTTCTTGCACATCAACTGTATAGGATAGACGTTCTTCAAACCTCATATGCTCTAAGTCTAGATATGACTCTATTCTTTCTATCTCTGAGCCTAACTTGATTTTTTGATAATGACTCACATGAATAGATTTTCTTAGTATATCTGATAGCAGATCAACAGCCTTTCTTGATTTGGCAGGATCTTCGATGGTGAGAGCCTTGATGCTGTTGAGTGCATTGAATAGGAAATGAGGATTCAGTTCAGTGTTAAGATTTCTATATTGCGCTTCGAGATGGAGCATATCTCCTTTAATCTGCATCAGTTCGTGTCTAGATCTATACTGAGAAAAATGATATAAATGAAATGCCAATAACCAAATAGCCGTATATCTCGCACCTCCGGTAATCATGCCCAAAAAAGAGTCCATTCCTATACCCCCATAGACAAGGGTAGAGTTAGACATTGCTATAGCTGTATATAGTCCTGTAATCGTTATCCAAGCCACTATGATGATTGGAATGAGGTTCTTAATTGGAAGATTTATCCACCCAAATTGATGTGCCAGATTCCTATATACGTGGGTATAACAGATAGCTAGTATGAATGGGATAACAACTGACAAGATCCCAGTCAATAAAGAAACACTATCATTAATCTGAAAGTAGGACCAATACAGAGCCACGCTTCCCCATCCTGAGAGCTGACAGATCCAATATAAACTGATGTTTGCCTTAAACATAGTGTCAATTTAGATAAAATAATGGAGTGGCTTTTTAATCGATCTACATGTTCAGTGAGCAGAGGAAATCAGTATCCACGCTCATGAGCTCATGGCCGCATTGATCATAGAAATGATGCGTTTATGTATTTTTTCGGATTAATTTAAATATCTGGGCTAACTATACAGAGATTAACGATACTACTCATTAAATCCTTACAGCATGTTTAGACTCTATATTCTTGGTTTTTTAGGTTTGGTTATGGGCGCTCAGTGTGCATCTTGTAGTACCACGCTCACCTTAGATCATAAGAGTAGGATCGTTGATCAAAGTAAAGATCGGATATCGGGCAACTTAGACATCGATCCAGGGTCAGGTCAAGTGAGTGGGCAGATTCAATACAGTCATCTTCTTACGGCAGAAGAAATAGAGAATGGCATGTCCTTTTATATTCCGATCGATTTAGAAGTAGGCCTTGTGTCGGGAGAGTTAGTAGGGGACTTTGAGATCATAAAAGACACGTCATCCTATATAGGAAAGTTTCTTAAGACCATATCCATCGAGTTAGATGGTTCGACTGAACCCAATACTTTGATAAATGTATCCTTTGAATACAATGGTACTGTAGACCTGAGAGGATTCGCCCAATTAGATTATCCTACAGAATGGGTGGAGGTCTCGGCCAACACATTGATGCTAACTCCTATTCCCACTGATTTTCCTGAATCTCGATATACCTTGAGGATTAAGTTACCGACTGATTACCAAATTGTTTCTCCGGGACAGTCATTACCTGGCTCTGAGGGCGAAACCATCGTTGATTCTCAAGATTATATCAAGGGCATCAATTTTATCTTTGGTAAAGATTTAGATATCGATCATCTCAACTTCAGATCGACACATACTCAACTAGTATCATATAAAGTCTCACAATCCACCAAAGATAGATTGGGTGAAATGGTGGGTCATACTATAGACCTATACAATCATACCTTCGCAGTGGATCAGCCAAGACACCTCGTCACGATCGCTCTACGACCATCCGATGAATGGGATGCGAGTTATGCTGCAGGGAGTAATTATTTCGTCACTTATGATAGTCAATCGGACTTTTATGAAAATGAGCAATTTTATTATGCGACATACGCCCATGAGATGGCTCATTTCTGGTGGAAAGAAGCAGATCCATTAAGCAATAGCAACTGGCTTAATGAAGGTTTTGCTGAGTTTTCATCCCTATTGGCCCTTAAGTCCTTCTACGGAGATGAGGCTTTCAACGCAAAGATCAAATATCATGAGGCTATTTTAGATCAAGTTCCTGAGGGAGTTACACTGTCTAATTTTGAAAGGTTTGGGAAGTATGACCAGGCCATGTCTTATAGTGCAGGGGCACTGTTAGTGTATGATATCTACCGAGAGTTAGGGGAAAGAGCATTTTATCAGTTCCTTGCTAAAACTTTGGAATCACAAATCGGCAGTACGGTAGATTTTATTCAATTTCTGAAAGATTCTTATAGCACAGATTGGGTAGGTAGAATCATTATGAAGATTGAGTAGTTGCTTTTTTGATCAATATTAAATGGATCTACGACCTTAATAAC
>CAZJHC010000349.1:0-3897 GCA_964545645.1 uncultured Saprospiraceae bacterium | reverse complement strand
TAGCTAATGATTACACTAAGAAAAAAGACTATCTACAAATGCTTTCTTATTAAATACTTGTAAATGATCAATGCCCTCACCCACTCCAATGTATTTGATAGGAATCTTAAATTGATCCGAGATGCCTATAGCGACACCTCCTTTTGCTGTGCCATCGAGCTTAGTTAGGGCTAAGCACGTGACGTCAGTTGCTTCTGTAAATTTGATAGCTTGTTCTATCGCATTTTGACCAGTTGTGGCATCAAGTACTAGCATCACCTCATGGGGTGCTCCAGGCAATTTTTTATCGATAGAGCCCTTTATCTTACTCAGCTCCTTCATGAGATACAGCTTTGTATGTAAACGTCCTGCTGTATCTATTAATACGATCTCCGCATCGTTATTGAGTGCATGTTGTACGGTCTCATATGCTACTGCAGCAGGATCACTATTCATTCCTTTGTCATAAAAATCACAGCCAACTCTTTCGGACCAAATCTTCAATTGGTCTACCGCCGCCGCTCTAAATGTGTCGGCCGCTCCTAAGACTACTTTGAATCCTTTTTGAGTGAACTGATGAGCAAGCTTACCTACGGTGGTGGTTTTACCTGTACCATTTACTCCAACGACCAATATTACATGAGGATGATTGGATCGGTCATAATCAAAAGACTCTATATCAGCGGTATTATTTTCTGAAAGTAGATCTGTGATGACGCCCTTTAAAATATTATTGAGCTCTTCAGTATTGATATATTTGTCTTCAGCGACTTTTTTCTCTAATCGCTCGATTATTTTGACTGTAGTATCGAGGCCGACATCTGATTGTATCAAGATGTTCTCTAGTTCATCCAAAAAATCTATGTCTACTGTAGATTTACCCGCTACAGCCTTAGATATTTTACCTAAGAAACTGTCCTTGGTCTTTTGTAAACCCTCATTTAGATCTTCTTCTTTTTTCTTGGAAAAAAACTTGTTAAAAAAACTCATTTAAAATATGCTATGAATGAAGAGATTTAAAATGCTGCGGACTAAGTCCAAGAGTTGTATTTAAATCGCTTTGATAAAAAAAGGCTTTTCTTAATGCTAAGAAAAGCCTCTCTAAATAAAATCTCTCTGTATACTTGTTATTTGTTGGCAGCTAAATATTCCTTCACTTTATCTTTGTGAATCATTACTTCTTTGTAAGAATATTTTCCCGTAGCAGGATTTTTAACGCTTGTCACTATTTTTACATGTTCTCTTCCAGATCCAGCGTTTGCTGCCCTTTGGGCAACCCTTGCGTTCTTTGATACTTTTGCCATTTCTACTTAATTTCTTTGTGAACTGTATATTTCTTCAAGATAGGGTTGTACTTTTTAAGTTCCAACCTATCGGGAGTATTTTTTCTATTTTTCTGAGTAACATATCTTGAAGTACCAGGTAATCCAGTGGACTTGTGCTCAGTACATTCCAATATGACTTGCTGTCGATTTCCTTTAGATTTCTTTGCCATAGTCTTTAGCTCTTTTCGATTTTAAAGATCAACTCCTATATCAAAACCCTTAGCTTTTTGAGCTTTGAGATATTCGTATAATCCTATTTTGTTGATATTTCTCATCGCCGAAGTACTAAGTTTTAGTGTTACCCACTTATTTACCTCAGGTATGAAGTATCTCTTGGTTTGAAGATTTGGTTCAAATCTTCTTTTTGTTTTTCTATTGGAGTGAGACACATGATTTCCTGTAATGGGTCTCTTTCCTGTTAATTGACAAACTTTTGACATCTGTTCTTTATTTTATCCTTCATTTAATTGAAGGAGATCTTATTACTTGGTGACTCCGGCAGGAGTCGAACCTGCAACCGCCTGATTCGTAGTCAGGTACTCTATCCAGTTGAGCTACGGAGCCGGGTACATCTATTCAACTTTTTTGAACAGGGCTGCAAAAGTAATTCTTTTATTATCAAGATGAAATATTAAGAAAAGGATTTCTGATAAAAATGCTTGCCGAGCCCTTAAGAGGCCTATGATTTATCCATAATCTATCTAATGACTACAAAAGATTTTACATCCAACAGATCATTAGCACGTATGCCAATATGATAGACGCCCATGGATAAATCAATCAAATCTATGTCCATAATACCACTACCAGATCCATCCGATGGAACAAAATCCCTCTTGATTAATTGACCGAGGCTATTAAAAATGACTGTTTCAAATGATTTAGGTTCATCCAATTCATACCATACTTTGATCATGTCATTACCATTCACAGGATTAGGGCCTAATTTAGATATCTCAAAACTGCCGAAGGAGCATTCCTCCATTGATCCTTCTAACGAAATGGTAGTATCTGCAGCACAAGTAGCATCTCTATTGGCCTCAACACGAATTAAGTAAACTCCAGATTCCAAAAAATTAAAAGTACCATCCAAACTAACATTGTTGAAACTGGTGGATGAAAGTCGATAAGTAAGTCCATTTCGTATGTCATTAGTATCGACCATAATAGACATGGACCCGTCACTGGCATCGATGCAACTTTCATCATTTACCGAAATATTGGAGATATCTATCTCACAGCAGTCCCCCAGATCTTTACGTGATCTAAAGTCTATCAATGCACTTATAGCGTCTATCCTGCCTCCTGTAGTTGTCCGACCGACCAGTGAAGGGGATGTTACGACATTTTGCAATAAGATATTTCTGACTTGGCGTGCGATCGATTCAGGATCCCTGAGTGACTGTTGATATGATTCTTCACAAATTTGTGTATACAGTATGGATGCTACTCCGGCTACATATGGAGCAGAGGCAGAGGCTCCGGTAAAGTTGGGATTTAACTCCCCATTGACACCGGTGGTTACAATACCGTCTCCTGGGGCGGCTAAATCTACACTTTGACTTCCGTAGCCAGCGAAGTCAACTTTATTATCCTGACGATCAGAGTTGGTCACTATTATTAAATAATCTGATAGACAGGTAGATGGTAAGTCACCTACAACATCAACGTCAACATCATCATTTGGAGCGGAGGTGAAATTTATAACACCTTCTTGACCTAAGAGGTCATAGATTTCGCACCAACTGGGGAAGTCCTCGGGAAATAGGTTAGGAGCTCCTCCAGAATAATTACTGACGACGACATAGGCACCACGTTCACCATTGGAATCATTATAAATTTTTCTTTGCTCGTAGATGTATTCATATGCTTTAACAATATCTGCTATGTTAAATAGATCATTCCTACCACCGCTAGTTAGCATCAATTTTACATTCCAATTGACGCCAGCTACTAAGGTGCTATTATCTCCTATGGCACCAATGATTCCTGCCACCGCCGTACCATGGCTTCTTAGCCGATGCTCGTCATTGTCAGTGGTTGCATTCCAACCGAGATAGTCATCTATATAGCCATTGTTGTCATCATCGATGCCATTGTCTTCTATTTCTGCAGTGTTAACCCATATGTTTTGGGCATAGTCACGGTGAGTAGTGTCAAAACCGTCGTCAAATATTGCTACGACGATATCATCTCCATTTGGGGCAGTACCACCCGTAGTGATGTCCCAAACATCTGGCATCCCTATTTGATCTAAGCCCCATTGGCTTGGATAATCCGGGTCATTAGGGGTGGCCCTTTGTTCTATAGTTAAATCAGGGTATATCTCGTAAGCTTCAGCCTTCTTCAAGTAGGTATTTACGACCTCGTCTTTACTCTTAGTTTCTTTGAATTCAACAAGATGCAAACCCAAATCTTTAAAAAGTACCTTTTGTTGATGGATGTCGCCACTTTTATTATGACTGACGACTTTAGTATTGTCCTTTTCAAATGACTTGATTATCCATCGTTTAGAGCTACTTTGTGCAGCAACCATTGTTTGTACTAGTACTAATAGTGTAAGGATGGATATAAGCTTATTGGCAGTCATAAT